>MWYU01000242.1 GCA_002050375.1 Chitinophagales bacterium 62-2 | reverse complement strand
TGGTGGTTTATTTTTTGTTCATTTTCTTCAATGTCTCCTGCAATGGCTTTTACCTCATCAATATTTCCATTATCAATTTCTTCTTTCATCTCTGCAATTAATTCTTTGTTTACATCGGAGAAGTTGTTGACGAAGTTTAAGGGGTTTTGTATTTCATGAGCAATACCTGCGGTAAGTTCGCCGAGTGAGGCCATCTTTTCGGATTGGATAAGTTGAGATTGAGTTCCTTTTAACTCTGCAAGCGTCTTCTCCAAAGTATTACGTTGGGTTTCGATTTGCTCATTTTTAAAATTGAGTGTTTGGTTAGTGCGTTTTTGGTACCGAATGTTACGCCATAGTAAAATAGCAATTAGCAGGAAAACTGCGAGTGCTGAAACCAGGCCTATACGCTGCAATTGAACCTGTTTTTCGCGAAGTTGTTGCTGACGTTGTTGTTGGGTGAGCGTTAAAAGTTGGAGCTGCTGAAATTTTTCACGTCCGTATACAGAGTCTTTTGTTGCCATTGCAACTTCCTGGTAGTGAAAGGCACTATCAAGGTTGTTTTTTCTTTATACAATTTTGCGAGCAAAGTACTGGCTTCTAAAATATTTAGGTTTAGGAATACCAGGTTACTATTAGCAAAAGCTAACCGACAATAGTGCAGGCTGGAGTCTGGCTGCTTTGCGGCATAATACAACTCTGCAATCCGGTACTGCGCCCTGCCACGGTTTACAATATCGTTGGTAGCGTAAGAAGATTTAATGGCTTCGTTAAAATAGTGTAAGGCAAGGTCAAAGTGACCTAACCTCGACTGAACCACACCGAGTCGGGTCAATATAAATGTGCCTGAAAAATTTGCGGGAAAAAGGCTTGAAAAAGATTGTGCTTTTTGTGTAAAGAATAAAGCAGAATCAAGCATATTCATTCTTTCATAAGCATTACCTATGCCTGACAGCCATCTGCTTCCAACATATTTATCAGAACGGATCTCGTTAATTTTATTTGCCTGATACAGGTAATGCAGAGCCTGCCGGTATTCGTTCAAATCATTGTAGACCTGGCCTATACTACCGAGGCTTAGTTCTTCACCTTCAAGATAATCGCTGTTTTTGCTAATTTGCAGGGCCTTGAATTGCGCCTCTAAAGCCTGTGGAAACTCACCCCGAAAACGCCTCGCTTCTCCATAAGTATGTAATGCCCGCGCTTCCCCTTTCGGAAAATTTAAAGTTCCTGCTAATTGCATTGCTTGTTGTGCAAAGAGCATTGATGAGTCGGGATCGGAGAAGCGATAATTAGATGAGAGTTGAGCCAGGAGCATGACCCTGATTGTGTCGTGCCGGGTTTCGAGCAGTAGACGTTTTAAGCTATCGGAGGATGGTGGCATCTGACCGACTGAAACCGGCAGGGTTGAAGTTAACAGTAGCAGTATGATGTAGAATGGCTTCATAATAAATTTAAATTGGAAGGATAATAATAAACTCCGCTCCTTCACCTTCTTTGGCGTGCACGTTCAACTGTCCACCATGCCCTTTTGTAATGATATCATAACTTAACGAAAGTCCCAATCCCGTTCCCTGCCCTGTTGGTTTTGTTGTAAAGAATGGTTGAAAGATTTTATCCAATACTTTTTGAGGAATACCGGTGCCGTTATCTTTTATAGAAATTTCAAGCCCCCCCGCCCCTGAAGGGGTGCTTATACGTTTTGTTGTTACCCATACTGTTGGCTCATAGTTTTCTCCCTTTAGGGTCGGGGCTTTCTTCTTTTCATTTACTGCATAAAAAGCATTATTGTATAAATTCAATAATACTCTGCCAATGTCCTGCGGAACAACTTCTATTTTGCCAATGCTTTCATCAAAATTTGTTTTAAAGTCTGCATTGAAGTCTTTGTCTTTAGCTCTTAAGCCGTGGTAGCTTAAGCGTAGGTATTCATCTGCTAAAGCGTTGATATCTGTTGGCTCTTTTTTGCCTGTAGTTGCTCTTGAATGTTGCAGCATGCCTTTTACAATAGCATCGGCTCGTTTGCCATGGTGGTTTATTTTTTGTTCATTTTCTTCAATGTCTCCTGCAATGGCTTTTACCTCATCAATATTTCCATTATCAATTTCTTCTTTCATCTCTGCAATTAATTCTTTGTTTACATCGGAGAAGTTGT
>MWYU01000059.1 GCA_002050375.1 Chitinophagales bacterium 62-2 | reverse complement strand
TGTAACTACACTTGGTTATGCCATATTAGAGTTTCCGAACCAGCAGATAGAGTGGGAAAAATCTAATCAATGGAATGTTGGAATAGATTTAGGTGTTGCTAAAAATTTTACAATAACTGCTGACTATTATGTAAGAGGTTTAAGGGATATGATATTGCGGCAGCCGCTTCCATCATTTGCAGGAGGAGCAACAAATCCTCTTATCAATGCAGGTAAAATGGAAAACAGGGGCTGGGAATTTTCATTGAATTATAAAAGGAAGTTCAAAGATTTTGGTGTTGATCTTACCGGGATGATTTCAGATGTTAAAAACAAAGTAACAAGTTTAGCTGGTAATTCATTCTTAGATGGAGGTTTCCTGCGCAGCCAGGAAGGACAGCCTTTCAATTCATATTTTGGTTATAAAGCCCTTGGGTATTTCCAGGACACCAACCAGATTAAATCTGCTCCTGTTCAGTTTGGTACACCTTTCAATTCAACTAATGCCGGTGTAGGTCCAAAGCCGGGCGATGTGCAATACGCCGATATTACCGGAGTAGACGGTAAACCTGATGGAAAGATAGATGCCTCAGATAGAACCTTTATCGGTAATAATTTTCCAAGGTACGAGTACAGTGTAAACTTTAATTTTACCTATAAGAATTTCGATTTGAACATTTTCGGTCAGGGTGTGGGCAAGCGTGATAATTACTTAACAGGAACCGGCGCTGTGCCTTTTTCCAGCACTGATTTCGCTGCTTCATTACTCGAAATACATAAAGATTTTTGGAGCACTTCTAACCCAAATGCAACCTTTCCAAGGTTATTGCCTGCCGGCTCCGGTGGAAATAATTACGTTGCATCTTCGCTGTGGATACGAAGCGCATCTTACTTCCGTATTAAAAATGTAAACCTCGGGTACAAACTACCCGTGGCTTTTACGGGCAAAGTAAAAATTTCATCGGCAAGGCTTTTCATCAGCGCTTCTAATGTGATCACCTTCACTAAAAGTTGGAAGGGATTTGATCCTGAGATCAATAATCAGAATGCAGAATTTTATCCGTTGATGAAAACATTTACTGCAGGCCTAAACGTGAATTTTTAATTCCAACAAATTAAATGGTTAAATAATGAAAAAGATATTTTTTATAGCAGTCATCGCTTTGGCAGGGATGCTAACAGGCTGCAGTAAATTTTTAGATCGGAAACCTCTTGATGCTTCAGCTTCTTCCACCTTCTTAAGCAATGAAGCAGAAATGGACCTTGGCTTAACCGGCGTTTATGCCAGTTCCTTTTGGGCAGTGGCCAACAATGTACCCTTGCTATATGCTATAGAATCTACTACCGATCTTGCTCTTCGCAGAACGGGAAATGCCGAAGACCAGATAGCTTTAGGTGATGCCGGACCGTTCCTTGTTTCTAACGGCATTACTGTTATTGCATGGAACCAGGAGTATAAATTGGTGGCAAGGGCCAATCAGCAATTAGAAGGAATGAAAAAAGGGGCAGCTAATGTGGACGCTAAAACGGTGGGAAGAATGAGAGCCGAAGTGTTAGTTTTAAGAGCCTGGGCTTATTTTCATTTAATGTCACAATTTAATGATGTGCCTTATTATACAGAGCCTTTAACAACGGAACAAATATTTACGCTTGGCAGAACTCCGGTGGCAACGATTGTAGCCGATCTTTACAAAGATTTAGATGAAGCAGTCACGTTGTTTGATGCAGCAAACACGCCTGCAGTACAGGTAATGGGTAAGGTAAACAAAGGCGTTGCCTTGGGCGTAAAAGCAAAGCTTGCCTTACTTATTAAAGATTACAATACCGCCGCTGCTGCCACTAAAACCATTATAGATGGCGGACAATATGGACTTAATCCAAGGTACACTGATTTGTTTATTTTAAGTGGCCAGCAAACGAATGCAAATCTTGAGATCATGTTTAATCAAACTTATCCTACTGATATACTTGATCCTCAAAACTGGTTAGCCGTTATTACAATTCCACGCCAGGTAGGAACCTCTCAAAGCAGCCACTTTCCATCGCAGCAATTAGTGGATAAGTTTGAAACTAAAGAAGGATTACGCATTGATCAATCTGCCACCTATGATCCTGCTCAACCTTCAAAGAACCGTGACAACCGTTTAAGATGGACAGTAT
>MWYU01000072.1 GCA_002050375.1 Chitinophagales bacterium 62-2 | reverse complement strand
GTACATCATAATTTTTATATGAGGCTTCTTCACCACTTTCAATACCGAAGCCATCTAAACGATATCCAATACCGGTTGCTATATTTAAACCTGCTAACACATCAAACCTTTTTGACAGGTCGGCATTTACAGTGTTTTGATAGAACTTTAACCCGCCTGCATCAAACTCAGTTTGCTGGTTGGCGCCTACTGCAAATTGGCTGTAGTTTAAAGAGTTTGCAACTGAAAAGTCGAACTTGTTTACACCAAATGTGTTGCTGATATCTAAATTCCAGTTATTGAATTTAGTTCGTACCCCAATAGCGGTAGAAAAATCCTGGATATCAGAAACGATTTGAGGTAGAAAGCCATTAGGATAAATTGCCAGAACATTTGAAGCATAAGTTCTTGCATTTCCCGGTATTCCACTCGGATACCGGTAAAATCCTGCGCCGTTGCCGGTTTTCTTACTGTAGCCGCCAAACAAGTATAATTCGCTTTTCTCACCTAACGGAGTTCCATAATTATAAAAAACAGCTCCTCCCTTCATGTCGGAGTTTCCAATCCGCATATCAAAATTCTCACGTGTTAAACCTCTTACCGCCATAATTGAATCATCCCTGTTTACCCCATTTACATTTGGGTATACAGCTCCTGTATAAGTACCGGCCCGGTTTGTAGCATCCCTGTTAATGTATTCGCCTGTAAGATTCAAAAAGCCTTTTCCAATATTAAAACCATAACCTAACGATGCCTGAAAGGTTCCTCCATCACTTACTCTTACCGAAGGATCATCACTTTTACCTGTACTTTTAAACAAACCATAGTTTCTATCATACCGGGTATTGTATTGTCCATACCCTGCTATTGCCTGAAGTACACCCGTATTTTTCTTTAATACAATATTTATCACACCTGCAATAGCATCTGAGCCATACTGAGCGGAAGCGCCATCACGTAATATTTCTATTCTTTCTATGGAAGTAGCGGGTATGGCGCTCATATCAGTACCAACTGAACCACGATTTACTGTGCCATTTACATTAACTAATGCAGATTGATGTCTTCGTTTTCCGTTTACAAGCACCAATACCTGGTCTGTTCCCAGCCCTCTTAATTGTGCAGGGTCTACGTGATCGGTACCATCAGAAATTGTTTGCCTCGCTGATTGAAAGGAGGGAGCGATAAAAGTTAGTATCTGGTTGAGGTCTACCTGGCCAATTTCATTTATTACCTGTGCAAGCGGTATTACATCTACCGGCACGGCAGTCTCTGTACGGGTACGTCCTATGGCACGTGAGCCCGTTACCACTACTTCGCTTGTTACACCGCTGCTATTTAGAGAAAAACTTACGGTAGATGTTTCGCCTGATCTTACTGTTACTGATTTTCGGTCGGAACCATAACCAACATAGCTGGCAGTAATGTTATGTGTTCCTGCTCTTACCCTAATAGTAAACGTACCCCCATTATTTGTAGTTGTTCCGCTGCCGGCAACTGTAATGGAAGCCCCCGAAAGACCGCTCCCGGTTTCGTCACTTACTGTCCCGGTAATAGTGCCGGTTTGTGCCTCTGTAATTAATACAATCAGAGAAAAAAAGAGAAATAAAACTGTTCTTTTAATAGCATAAAGTGAACTCATAATACTGCTGTTTGATTAGATAATAGTTGAATATGATTATTGGTTGTAATGAGCAAAGGATGTTTGTTAACACTGATTACTGCCAATTGTTTACCTTAATAGGCAATCCTAAAGTAGTTAATGCTGCATTTGTGCGGAAGCAATTATTGATAAAATCAGTTCTCCAGTTTATTTTAGACAGCAAAACAACATTGGTCAAAGGTAAATTGCAATAGTAAATAACCGAAATCTAATGAGTCTTTGCTGTCATAAGACCAACTGTGCATCCTAAAAATTGTATTTCACATTAACTCCTCCAAAATAATTGGCTTCTAATGGAGCAGGCAAGTAAGCATCGGGCAACTGGTTTACAAAAACCATGAAGGGATATTGAACTTTTGCCATTAACTGTCTTTTGCGTTAGGGCGGGGCAGAAGTACAGTAGCTTGCTGATCTTTCCAGAAAGAATAATTTAAACCCGCCCGTGGAGATACAGATGAAGTTAAATCGGCAGTTGCGGGATATTTAACAACTATGGGA
>MWYU01000739.1 GCA_002050375.1 Chitinophagales bacterium 62-2 | reverse complement strand
ATTGGGGCCAGCATTTATGGGGGATAGGTTATGGAGCATGGAGTACTGGTAATATAACTGATGAAATGATTGAGAACTATTTGGAACATCACAAGGAAGGTCCAAACAGCGATCAGAATTTCATTCTAGAATAGTTTCAATGAACTTTCAGTTTACAGTTTTTAATGCTGTTTACAGCAAAATCAAATGACTTTCAGTCACTGCCTTTAAACCTATGGATTTCCAATCCATAGTATATTTAGTTTTTTTCATGAAATAAAAAAAGTCAATTGAAACCGATTTCAATTGACTGGTCTCAAAACGTTAGCTCAAGCTATGCACTTTAGTGCAAGACTTTAGTTTCTACAAATCTCTAAGTTTGTAGGATGGAAAATTCAAGAAAGAGTACTCATAGCATTCATCAATTTCATGTTCATATTGTCTGGAGTACAAAGTATAGGTATTTAGTATTAAAAGGAGAAGTTCAATTAAGGTGTAGGGATTTGATACGACAGGTTTGTAATAGTATGGATGTAAGAATTTTAAAGGGTTAGTCAGTAGAGAGGATATGGGGCGTGGAGCAGTGGCAATATAACAGACGAAATGATTGAGAACTATTTGGAGCATCATAAAGAGGGCCTGAACAGCGATCAGAATTTTATTCTTGAATAGTTTTAATAAACTTTCAGTTTACAGTTTTTAATGCTGTTCACAGCAAACTCAAATGACTTTCAGTCAATGGCTTTAAACCTATGGATTTCCAATCCATAGTATATTTAGTTTATCTTCTTTATATTCTTTCTACGCATTTCTTCTTTTGCGCAGTACATTGTAACTCAAAACGGTGAAGGTGGACCTCTTAGAAACAAAGATGGTAGCTTTATCCAAAAAGCCACAAGCTTGACGGAGGAAGGTTCTCCCACCCTGCCTGAAAGGAACTGTTTAGTTGCATTAAAGACAAGGGACGGGAAAGTATACAATAATATTACCGGGCGTATTGATCTTCAAAATGACGCTCTTTATATTCACTTTGAAGGAGCAGGAACTCCTTTGCACTTTGCCAGTAGCGCAGATTGTTTTTGATAGTTGTGAGGCTTTATTAAAAGGCGCAATCTTTAAAACAGGTTACCCGTCAATAGATAAACAAAATGATAAGAGTTTTTACCAGTTGCTTTCGGTAGGTAAGGCTACGTTGCTTAAACATTATTCAATCACCTGGCAAGATCGAACAGCTTTTAACACAAATAATACGACGAGGATTTATAAGCGTTCGGAACAGTATTATTTGTATTTGAAGGGGCAAATGTGCCTATTTATTCATATTCTGCGGTTTCTACTGCAATACGTTTTAGTTTAAAGCCAGAAACAGGGGCAACTATTAATGGAAATTTTTCAACTATAATATTACTTGGGTCTAATCCAAAACCTCTTTCTTCTCCCAAACTTATTTCTTTAACCCAGAAATAAGCCTTCATAACTAGCTTTTCTATAAACGGAAGGTCATTATCGGCGCTTAAATACTTTTCCATAACTATAAATTGAAAATCGCCGGTAACATTATTTCTTTCCAGGCTTTCGTAACGGCTGGTAATATTTACCTCTTTATTTGCTACAAGGTCTGCTACCACCTGCCTGAACATTAAGTTGATCCTTTGTTCCATTTTAAAACCAAGCCTGAATTCTACCCTGATGATATCGTTTGGAATAATATGATCAACACAATACTCGCAGGTGTAAGGGTCATCCAACACATCAACGTGAATAAACCAATATATATCGGCCCTTTTAGGTTTTTTGTTTAATATGGAGTAGATAATCTTATGCTCTATTTCTTTCGGATTGTTTGCACTCGTCATATACACCAGGTGCGTAGCATATTTTGGAACAGTCTTGTCGTTACTAAGCTCCTGAATTTGAGGGATGTAATGATCAAGCCTTACAAATTCTACATACCGGTTCTTTATCTTCCTTGATCTGAACCATATATACATAATGGCAAACATAAATGTTGCAACCAGAAGAGTAATGTAACCGCCATGCATAAATTTTTCGAGCAGGGCAATAAGGTAGGCAACTTCAATAACAAAATAGCCGGCAAGGAAAATATATATGGGAGTTGATTTTACCCTGTGCAGCACCATATAATTAGCAAAAAGCACAGTGGTGCTAAGCATGGTCATAATAATGGCAAGACCATAAGCAGCCTCCATGCGGGATGATTCTCTGAAGTATAAAACAACTCCTACGCATCCTACAAAAAGTAGGGCATTTATGCCTGGTATAAAAAGTTGCCCTTTAGCTTCAGAAGGGTATTTTATTTTTAGTTTCGGCCATAAATTAAGCCGCATAGCTTCGCTTATAAGCGAAAACGAGCCAGATATCATTGCCTGGCTGGCTATAATAGCGGCAGTAGTTGCTATTACTACACCAATTAAAATAAACCATTGCGGCATAAGATCGTAAAAAGCATTAATATTTAATTGTGCTTTTGTTGCAGCATCCATTAGTATTCCTTTGCGATGCGCAAGCAGATAAGCTCCCTGGCCAAAGTAATTGAGCAATAAGCAGCTTTTAACAAAAGTCCACGACATGCGAATATTGCTTCTGCCGCAATGGCCCAGGTCACTATATAATGCTTCTGCCCCTGTTGTACATAAAAAAACAGCGCCTAAAAGCCAAAAGCCACTGGGATATGTGGCAAGGAAATTAAAAGCGTAATAAGGATTTAATGCTTTAAATATAGAAAGATCGTCCATTATGTGTGTAGCACCCAAAACGGCAAGCATAGAAAACCATACAAACATAATGGGTCCAAACATTTTACCAATAGAGGCAGTGCCAAATTGCTGAAGAAAGAAAAAGAGCACTATAATGGTTAATACAATAACTACAATCGTGTTAGTTGTAATGTCGTGAAAGGTGGGCAGCTTGCGTAATCCTTCTATAGCCGAAGTAATAGAGATGGGCGGCGTAATAATGCCATCAGCCAACAGGGCTGCACCACCAATCATCGCCGGCAATACCAGCCACTTTTTTCGCCGCCGCACTAATGCATATAAGGCAAAAGTTCCGCCTTCGCCATTGTTATCAGCCTGCAAGACTAAAATAACATACTTAATGGTAGTTTGTAAAGTAAGCGTCCAGATAATGCAGGAAAGGCTGCCGATAATAAGTGCCTCACTAATTACAAGGTTTGTAGTAATTGCGTTGAAAACGTATAAGGGAGAAGTGCCAATGTCGCCGTAAATAATACCTAAAGCAATTAATAACCCGCCAGCAGTTACCTTCTCTACATGTTTGCCCACTATGATGCAGTTTTATAAGTCCTAAATTGAATTAGCAAATGTATAAGAAAACTCATTTTTACTATAAGAATTCTTTTACCTCCTTTCATATATTTAAAGGTTAGGTTAATTAACTAAAAACGTATTCAATCTTCGTTCCACATAAGTAATATTCTGAATTTTCGTAACATACATACTGTAATTTTGTTACTATCGTAAATTTAATGAGCATATGAAAAGTATTGTTGCCGGTGTGGCACTTTTGCTTACAGTTTGTTGCGTGCAGGCACAGCGGGTTGTTTATACAGAGCCCGACCGGAACGATATACGGCAAACCGAATTTGAAATAGTGGGAAAGATTAATGGCAACATTTTGATCTACAAAAGTCTTCGCGATAATTATTCGATGAGTGTCTACGATATGGATATGAAGCAAAAAGACAGGGTGAAAATGAGTTTTCTGCCCGATCGTATAATTAATGCCGATTTTTTAGCCTATCCGGACTTCTGTTATGCATTTTATCAATACCAGCGAAGGAATGTAGTGTATTGTATGGCAGCCAAAATTGACGGCAACGGTAAAATTGTTGGTGAACCCATTACAATGGATACGACTGAAATTAGCTTCTTTGCAAGCAATAAGATTTATTCGGTTATAAACAGCGATGACAAAGAACGTATTGGCGTATTTAAAATTAACAGCAAAAACGATAGAAATTATTTGGTTACTACTCTGCTGGCCGATAAAAACCTGCAAAAAATCGAAAAAAATTATTTAAGTATTAATATGCCCGAACGGCACGATTACCTTACAGAGTTTACCATGGACAATAACGGTGATTTTGTTTTTGCAAGAGCAGTACAAAGCCAGCAGAATGATAATATTCAAAGGTTGTATTTGCTTACTAAACTTGCAGGTTCTACGCAGGTTAAAGAAACAGAGATACCCCTTAATAATCAATACCTCGATGATATAAGGATTAAGGTTGACAATTATAATAAACACTACATTGTTTCCTCGTTTTACAGCAAAGGCCGCCAGGGAAATATCGAGGGTCTTTTTACCTGTATATGGAATAAAGACGGCGAAGCAGCACAAACAGTTAGCTTTACGCAATTCGACGAAAATCTTAGAAACGAGGCACGAGGCGATAACGGTATAAAGACAGCCTTCAACGATTTTTTTATCAGAAACTTAATTGTAAAAAAAGACGGGGGATTTTTACTGGCAACAGAATCTTTCTTTACAACAGGAAGGGGAGGTGCTTTTAACAGGTACGATTACTTATATGGTTCACCTTTTTTGAGGCCCATGGATTACTATATGTTCAGCCCTTACGGTTATGGTTACCCCTGGTGGCGTTATAATAGTCTTGGACAAAGCACCCGTTACAATGCTCAAAATGTGGTACTCTTTTCATTTGACAGTACGGGTAAGGTGGGATGGAGGAACATTATTAATAAAAATCAGTACGACGACGAAACGGATGCCTTTATAGGTTATGCTATGGTAAATATGGGAGACCAGCTTCATTTTTTATTCAACCAGCAGGAAAAAAGAATGCAACTTTTAACCGACCAGAGTATTTCACCAACGGGCCAAATCACCCGAAACCCTACTTTAAAAAATCTTGACAAAGGATATGATTTTATGCCGCGATACGGAAAGCAAATCGGCAGCAGGCAAATTGTTTTTCCGTGCATGTACAGAAATTATCTTTGTTTTGCAAGATTAGATTTTTAGAGCAAATGTTTCAGTAACCAGTGGTTGCCCTTTTTAAAGACAGATCTCCTGCTGCAATAATATGGCTGTTTATATTAAGCTTTATTGTTCATAGCCACTTTCTTATTGAGCCACCTGCAATACTTGCAACCGAGAACACCGGCCTTTTTTCAGTACTGCTTAATAAGTTTGCTTCAGCAATACATCCGCAGATCACTATCTTTCTTTATCACGCTATTGTGCTTATACAAGCTTTAAGGCTTAATTATCTTTTTAGCGAGAACCAGATGTTTAGCAGGGTAAATTACCTTACTGCAATGGTGTATATTTTACTTACAGGTGTTTTTGCTGCTTGGGGCAACATAACCCCTGCGCTTTTGGCAAATAGTATGGTTATATGGTTTTTTGCTAAGGCTGTCCGTCTTTCCAACAATCCAAACCCTAAAGCGCTCATACTTAATATGGGGCTTATTATTGGTGTTTCTGTTTTGTTATATCATCCATGTACAATACTTATTTTGCCTGGCATTTTTGCCTTGCTTATTGTAAGGCCTTTTTTTATAGCCGAATGGATAGTATTGCTGATGGGCGTAATAGCGCCCTTTTATTTTTTGTTTTCATATTTGTATTTAACCAACCACATAAATCGGCTCGATCAATTCATACCCCAATGGCAGTTTGGTCTTCCACTTGTTCAGCCTTCGGTTTTATTTTTTATTACCCTCGGGGCAGTGGTCATTATTCTTTTAACCGGTATTTTTAATTTGAAGCGGGAGAACCTGCGTTTACTAATTCAGGTAAGAGAAAACTGGATTGTTCTCCAGGTAATGTTGCTGCTAATGCTTCCTTTACCTTTTATAAGTAAGCATTCAAACATAGACATCCTGCTGCTTTTTATTGTTCCATTTAGTCCGTTCATAGCTAAAGGATTTTTAGCGCCTAAAAAAGAGTTGCTTCCTAATATTATGTTCTGGTGCCTGGTAGTTCTATCGTTACTCAATAGCTGGCCGGAACTAATTAAATTTTAAAAGAGTTTTAGGTTTGCCTGTTTACCTTTGGCTTTGAATTATTTACATCTAAAGTTCAACCAGCATGAAGTTTGGAATTGTTGTTTTCCCGGGTTCTAATTGCGATAGAGATATGCAGGATGCTTTGCAGCATCAGCTTAATAAAGAAGTGATAATGCTTTGGCATAAAGACAAAGATTTAAGCATGTTCTCAGAAGAGGATTGCATTGTATTGCCGGGAGGTTTTTCTTATGGCGATTATTTACGATGTGGGGCCATTGCAAGGTTTAGCCCGATGATGCAGAGTGTAGTTGAATTTGCGGGTACAGGCGGAAAGGTTTTGGGTGTTTGTAATGGTTTCCAGATTTTGTGCGAGAGTAGTTTGTTGCCGGGAGTATTACTGCAAAATGCGCAACAGCAATTTGTTTGCAAAAATGTTTTTATAAAAACTGAAGATGGTTCGCCTTTAAAAATACCCGTTGCACATGGCGAAGGAAGATATTATGCTGAGCCTGCAATGTTAGAGGAACTGGAAGCCAGCGGTCAGGTATTGTTTAGATATTGCGACGAGCAGGGCAACATTGAACCTTTATGTAATCCTAATGGTGCAATTAGGAATATTGCCGGTATTACTAACAAGGAGGGAAATGTTTTTGGAATGATGCCGCACCCTGAAAGAGCGGTATCTCCGGCTTTAGGAAACACAGACGGTGTACAGGTTTTTAAGCTATTGGGATTGAATTAACAGCGGTAAGCCAGCCAAAGCATTAAATTTGTTCGTTTATATATAAATGAAATAAGATGCAAAGAACTGTATTTTTATTAGCAAGTGTTTTATTTGCAGCAGGTGCATTTGCTCAAATTAAAGATCCTGTAAAATGGACAACAACCAGCAGAAAAAAAGGAGAATCTTACGAAGTGGTGCTCACAGCCTCTTTGCCTAAGACCTGGCATATTTATTCTCAAAAAACAGGAGATGGCGGTCCTATCCCCACTAAATTCAAATTCACAAAAAGTCCTTTACTAACGTTTAACGGCGAGGTAAAAGAATTGGGTAAATTGAAAGAAGAGTATGATAAAAACTTTGATACTAAAGTAAAATATTACGGCGATAAAGTTGACTTTGTTCAGAACGTAAAGGTTAAGAATAACGTAAAGACCAACGTTAATGTAACTGTAGAATATATGACGTGCGACGACAGCCAATGTCTTCCCCCAACAAAGAAAACTTTTAATGTTTCTTTGTTATAAATAACTGCTTCAATAAAGATGAAATTGTATAAACCGGGTTTTTTTGTACTTGGATTTTTTATATCGCTTTTAGTTACTGCACAGGAAACACAACCTGTGCAGTTTACTTTTTCAGCAGTACGAAATACAGCCGGGCAGGCAATTGTTTCTATCAAAGCAAAAATTGCTGACAGTGCTCAGTTATATTCAGCAAAAAAGAAGCTGCCGGACGAAGCATTCGTAAGTTCTGTTGTATTTGATACTGCTTCAAAAGTCTTATTAAAAGATAGTCTGACAGAATTTGGAAAGGTGCAAACCGCTACCGATGCTGCCACCGCAGGCATAGAAGTAAGGTATTTTAGTGACAGTGCAGAATGGCAACAAGCTTTGAACATACCAGGTAAAGACAGCGCAATAATAAAAGGATCCATAGTATGGTTGGCCCGGCAAGGTGATAACTTTTTGAATGGCGAACAAAATTTTTCAGTGAAAGTTGCTGCTGTTAACAGGGCAGAAGATAGCAGCACAACAGATGAGTCAATATGGTCAATATTTTGGATTTGCCTTGGCACAGGATTGCTTGCGGTGCTTACACCTTGTGTATTTCCGCTTGTACCGGTTACCGTAAGTTTCTTTTTGAAAAGGAGTAAATCAAGAGCAGAAGGTCTACGAAATGCAGTGGTATATTCATTGTCTATCATTCTTATTTATACAATTCCTACCTTAATACTTACCCTCATTTTTGGTGATAAGGTGCTTTACAATATTTCAACAAGTGCGATAAGCAACCTTTTGTTCTTTGTAATTTTCCTCATTTTTGCTATTTCATTTTTTGGTGCTTTTGATATTGCATTGCCAAATAGCTGGGCAAATAAGGCAGATGAAAAAGCAGGCAAAGGTGGAATGACAGGCATCTTTTTTATGGCGCTTACTTTAGTTATTGTAAGCTTTAGTTGCACAGGTCCTATTGTAGGAACGCTGCTGGGTCAAACATCAACAAAAGGAGTAAGCCTTGCACCCGTTCTTGGAATGTTAGGCTTTGGGTTAGGACTTGCATTGCCCTTTTCTTTATTTGCATTCTTTCCTTCCATGCTGCAGGCATTGCCCAAAAGTGGCGTCTGGCTTAACACGGTCAAAGTAACCTTTGGCTTTATTGAGTTAGCGCTTGCTATGAAGTTCCTTTCGAATGTAGATCTTGCTTACCACTGGCGGTTGCTGGACAGAGAAATATTCCTTATCATCTGGATCGTCATCTTCACTTTATTAGGGATGTACTTATTAGGAAAATTAAAGTTCAGTCATGATAGCGATCTTCCGTACATAAGTGTTCCAAGATTGTTTTTCGCCATAGCTTCTTTCTGTTTTGCTTTGTATTTGTTTCCCGGCTTATGGGGAGCGCCGTTAAAGGGAATTGGTGGATGGCTTCCGCACACCAATACACAGGATTTTAATTTGCACGAAATAAAATACCAGTTGGAGGATTTGAAAAGATCGGGCATTCAATCGGGAACCGCAACGGGTATGAACGAAGCACAACCACCTAAAAAGTATGTTGATATTTTAGAAGCTCCACTGGGTTTAACTGCTTACTTTGATTTAGATGAAGGGCTGGCTGCTGCAAAAGTTTTAAAGAAACCTGTAATGCTCGACTTTACCGGGCATAGTTGTGCCAACTGCCGCAAGATGGAAGCAGAGGTGTGGGACGACCCTGAAGTGATGAGAAGAATAAGAGAAGATTTTGTGCTTATAAGCTTATACGTAGATGAATCGACAGAGCTACCTGATAATGAGCAATACACCAACAAGAAAGGGGATAAGATAACTACTGTTGGCGAGAAAAATTTGGATGACGAAATTTCTATGTTTGGGTTTAACGCTCAGCCACTATATATGTTCTTGGATTCTAACGGAAACCCTTTAAGTGATAATAAGTATGGCTACAATTCAAATATTCCAAAGTTTATAGCTCATTTGGAAACAGTTAAGAACGAATATTTTAAAAGATCGGGTAAAGCGTAAATGTAGATTTAATTTTTATTACACTTCGTGCTCTTGGTAAGATCTTCTTTGCCTTCCGTGGTAAAAAATTAACCACGAAGGAAATACAAAAGTTTAGCCACAAAGAATACACAAAGTGCAGACTTTATAAGAAACGTTATTGCAGTAAGCCTTCCTTATTTTTATCGATGCTAAAACATTTATCTCCGCAATCGGTTATTGTAAACCCTTAGCACATTATTGTTATAATTTCGCCTGGTATGTCAAAAAATTCTTTAGCAACAACCCCAACTGTAAAGCAACAAACAGGTATAAAACCAAACGACAATATACTTATAAAAGGTGCCCGGGTACACAATCTAAAAAACGTAACAGTAGAGTTTCCGCGTAATAAGTTTATTGTCGTAACAGGTGTTTCAGGTTCGGGTAAATCTTCATTAACTATAGATACACTTTTTGCTGAAGGTCAGCGTCGGTATGCTGAAAGTTTAAGTGCATACGCAAGACAGTTCATGGCTCGGATGAACAAGCCCGATGTGGATTTTATAAAAGGATTATGTCCCGCGATTGCAATAGAGCAAAAGGTAATTACACGCACACCCCGAAGCACCGTCGGCAGCATGACAGAGATATATGATTACCTGCGGTTACTGTATGCACGGGCCGGTCATACCATCTCCCCTGTTAGCGGTCGCGAAGTAAAAAAAGATGATGTAAAAGATGTGATTGATGCTATTAAGCAATTACCCGAAGGCAGTAAAGTATTAATGCTTGCTGTATTTAAGCAACATGCAAACAGGCAGGCAAGAGAAGAGTTGAATATTCTATTGCAAAAGGGTTTTAGCCGCATGTATACCTCACCGCAGCCCTCTCCCGAGGGAGTGGGAGAAAGAACAGGTGGTGAGATGGTAAGGATTGA
The DNA here is from genome assembly GCA_002050375.1 of Chitinophagales bacterium 62-2. Lineage (GTDB taxonomy): Bacteria > Bacteroidota > Bacteroidia > Chitinophagales > Chitinophagaceae > Segetibacter. Next base: position 28,949 of record MWYU01000739.1, on the reverse strand, counting down.
AGAGTTATTAGAACTAAACGATACTAAACTCGAAGAGAAAATCGAAAATCGAAAACCGAAGAGCGAAAGTTCTTCTTCGGTGTCATCTGTCAATGGTCAACTTTCAACTAACAATCAGCCATCATCAATCAGCCGTCAAGTGTCAACGAACAACCAATATGTATCAACTTTCATCCTGGTTGACCGCATTGTAAAAAAAGAATTTGATGAAGATGATATTCATAGAATAAGCGATAGTATCGGTACTGCGTTTTATGAAGGCGAAGGTGAAATGTACCTGCAGGTGGACGGGGAAAAATTCCTGCATTTCAGCAACAAATTCGAGCTGGATGGAATTCAGTTTGAAGAGCCTGTTCCCAATTTATTTTCTTTCAATAACCCCTTTGGCGCTTGTCCTGCATGCGAGGGTTTTGGACAAGTGTTAGGTATCGATGCAGACCTTGTTATTCCTGATAAAAGATTAAGTGTTTACGAAGGCGCAGTAGCGCCGTGGAAAGGTGAAAAAATGGGCTTGTGGAAAGAGAACTTTGTTCGTGCTGCACATAAATTTAGTTTTCCTGTTCATACACCTGTAGCCGATCTTACAAAAGAGCAATATGATATCTTATGGAAGGGTAATAATTATTCAAACGGAATAAACGATTTTTTTAAAGAGGTGGAGCAGAACCTGTATAAGGTTCAATACCGCGTGATGCTAAGCCGTTATCGCGGAAGAACCGTTTGCCCGGAGTGTGATGGCTATCGTTTACGAAAAGAGGCTTTATATATAAAAGTAGGCGAATTAAACATCGGTGAACTTTGTCAAAAACCGGTTAAAGACTTGTATAATTGGTTTACAAATTTGCAGTTAAACGATTTTGACAAGCAGGTTGCCAAGAGGATTTTACTCGAAATTGATCACCGGTTAAAAACATTGCTTGATGTTGGCCTGGGATACTTAACGCTTAACAGGCTTGCTAATTCATTAAGCGGCGGTGAAAGTCAGCGGATACAACTAACACGAAGTCTCGGCAGTAACCTAACCAGTTCATTATACATTCTCGATGAACCTTCCATAGGTTTACACAGTCGCGATACCGAACGTTTAATTCGTGTATTGAAAGAGTTGAGAGATTTAGGTAACACGGTGGTGGTAGTAGAACATGATGAAATGATGATGCGCGAAGCTGACCATATTATCGATATGGGCCCAATGGCAAGTCATTTAGGCGGAGAAGTTGTGGCCGAAGGAGATTACGATGAGATCATTAATAACCCTTTAAGTCTTACCGGTAAGTATTTAAAAGGCGAATACAACATCGAAGTTCCCAAACAACTTCGGAAGTGGACACGAAGCATAACGATACAAAATGCAAGGCAGAATAATTTAAAAGACATCACTGTTCAGTTTCCGTTAAATGTTTTGTGTGTGGTAAGCGGCGTAAGCGGAAGCGGAAAGACAACTCTTGTAAAGCAGGTGCTTTATCCCGCATTACGAAAATTAAAAGGCGAGTTTGCTGAAAAGGTAGGTTTTCATAAAGCCATTACAGGCGATGTAGAAAACATTACCGAAATTGAAATGATTGACCAGAACCCAATAGGAAAATCTTCGCGAAGCAATCCTGTTACTTATATAAAGGCTTACGACGAAATAAGGGATTTATATGCAAGGCAGCCCATGTCGAAAATGAGAGGTTTTCAACCTAAGCATTTTTCGTTTAATGTAGACGGAGGCCGGTGTGATGCATGCAAAGGCGAAGGTGAACAGGTTGTTGAAATGCAGTTTTTAGCGGATGTGCACTTGTTATGCGAAGTATGTAGCGGAAAACGTTTTAAACAGGAAGTTCTGGAAGTAACATACCACATGAAAAGCATCGACGATTTATTAAATATGAGCGTAGATGAAGCCGTAGAATTCTTTGCATCTCCTGTTAAAGGGGGAAAAGACGGGGCTGCAATTGCCAAAGCAATACGCCCATTGCAGGATGTTGGTTTGGGTTACATTAAATTAGGACAAAGCAGCGATACCTTAAGCGGCGGCGAAGCCCAGCGTGTAAAGCTTGCAAGCTTTTTAGGTAAAGGCAAGGGTGCCGGAAATATCCTTTTCATTTTTGATGAACCAACAACAGGACTTCACTTTAACGACATAAAAAAATTGCTTGCTTCATTTAATGCTTTAATTGAACAGGGACATTCGATATTAGTGATAGAACACAATACCGATGTAATTAAAAGCGCCGATTGGGTTATTGACCTTGGTCCTGAAGCCGGAGATATCGGCGGCGGCCTTGTTTATAGTGGTATTCCTTCGGGATTGAAGGAGGTTAAGGAGAGTTATACGGGAAGGTTTTTGTAAAGCGGGTATTTCGTTGATCGGGTTTCAGATTGTGTACCTCCTACCTCCTACCTCGTACTTCAATTCAACTATCGTAACCTGTCCAAACTCTTCACCAACTTTTCATCTTTTCGTAAAGCTGAGGCAGCAAGAATAAAACAAACCATCACCGCAATCGGCAATAAACTTCCCCAGTAATAGGAGCCTTTTAATAAGGAATTATCTGCTTCAAACCTGGATATTTGCCATACTTCAATTGCTATAAGTACAACCGAAGCTAAAATTCCGATGATGGATAATTTAAGTTGTAGCGGCCGGTTTTTATATAGGAAGATGCAGGCAAGCGCTAATAAACCAACTGCTACACTTATCGCAAATAATAACAGGCTTTCTGTAGGCAGAAACTTCTTTACTACATTACCTGCTACCGTTGCTATAAAAATGGGAAGCTGTGTAAAAACAAACGCAAGTATTGCAGCAAGTAAAAGCCAGACTGATTGTATACGTTGTATCATAATAATTAGAAGTTTTAGTTTATATGTAGGAGCTTACAACAATTAAACCACCATTGCTCCATTAAATGCCGCCTCTATCCAAGTTCAGGATATAATTTGAATTGCTCCATAAATTCATTTACCTCTTTTTTTATACCTGCTACAACATTTTCATCATCAGGGTTCATTAAAACCTTATCTATTGAGTTAACTACAAATTGCATATGCCCTTCATTCATCCCCCGGGTGGTAATGGCAGGAACGCCAACACGGATACCGCTGGTTACAAATGCACTTTTATCGTCGTAAGGAACCATATTTTTATTAATAGTAATGTCAGCTTTTCCTAAAACAGCTTCTGCTTTTTTGCCGCTGATGTTTTTATTTCTCAGGTCTATCAGCATTAAGTGATTGTCGGTTCCACCGCTAATGATCTGGTAATCTTTTTCTGCAAATGCTTTAGCCATTGCCTGTGCATTGGCTATTATTTGTCTGGCATAACCGGTAAATTCATCTGTAAGAATTTCTCCGAATGCAATTGCCTTGGCAGCAATCTCGTGCTCAAGCGGGCCCCCTTGTGTTCCGGGAAAAACGGCCATATCCATAAGGTTGCTCATCATTCGCAGGTTACCTTTTACGTCCTTCAGCCCAAAAGGATTTTCGGAATCCTTTTTAATTAATATTACGCCACCCCGGGGACCGCGCAAAGTTTTATGTGTTGTAGAAGTAACAAAATGGCAATGCTCAAAAGGAGAGGCCAGCAAATTTTTGGCAATTAAACCTGCAGGGTGGGCCATATCACACATTACAAATGCGCCTATCTCGTCGGCAACCTTTCGTATTCTTGCATAATCCCATTCTCGGCTATAAGCGCTTGCACCGCAAATAATCATCTTAGGTTTTATTTCCCGAGCCTTTGTTTCAAGCATTTCATAATCTACAAGACCCTCGTTTTTGGTAACTGCGTAAAAGTGAGGCTTGTATAATTTCCCGCTGAAGTTTACCCCGCTTCCATGTGTTAAGTGACCACCCATACTAAGATCAAGACCGAGGATAGCATCGCCGGGTTGAAGCACGGCCAGCATAACTGCCGCATTAGCCTGTGCCCCGCTATGGGGCTGAACATTGGCATATTCGCAATTAAATATTTGTTTTAAACGGTCAATGGCAAGTTGTTCTGTCTGGTCAACAATTTCGCAACCGCCATAATATCTTCTGCCGGGGTATCCTTCAGCATATTTATTCATCATTACATTACCCGTTGCCTGTATTACCTGAAGACTGGCAAAATTTTCTGAAGCAATCAATTCCAGCCCGTGGCGCTGGCGTTCCAGCTCTTTATTAATAAGATCGAAAACCAAGGTATCTCTTTGCATGTATTAATGTTTGGTGCGCAAAAGTAAGTACGAAGTACGAGATACGAAGCAAGAAGTAAGAGGTACGAAGTAAAGAAGTACGAAGAAGCAGGAAATAGAATTAGAGAGGAACGGAGCGTTACAAGCGAAAATGAGTGAATATTTTAAGGCAGGAAACCTCGATACAATCCTTCCTGTCCCTCGCAGATTTGTTCACAGGTATGCATTTCTTTAAAGTAAGAATTGCAGCCAAAGTTCAGTCTAATAAGTAAAGCATTAAAAAACCTACTTTCACACTTTACCGGAAGCGAAAACTGAGCGGTCAGATTTTTGATATTTATGAAGAGACCTGTTAAAAAGCTAATTGTGTAAAATGTTCAATCAATAAAGGATCAGCTAATGAAAGCAATCATACCGGTGGCTGGTGCAGGCGCCAAATTACGGCCACATACTTATACTCAGCCCAAGGCATTAATACCTATTGCCGGAAAAACAATTTTAAGTTTTATCGTCGACCAGTTGCACGAAGCGGGTATAAAAGAATTTATTTTTATCGTCGGATATTTAGGGGAGAAAATCCAGGATTATGTTGAGAATATGTATCCTGATCTTACGTGTCATTTTGTTTATCAAAATCAAAGACAAGGCACCGGCCACGCCATCGACTTAACCCGTTCCATTGTTGGAAATGAGGAAGTTTTTGTTACGTTAGGCGATACAATTTGCGAGTACGACGTTAGAGAAATGATGAGGAGCCCTTACAGTATGCTTGGTGTAAAAAAGGTAGATGACCCAAGAAGATTTGGAGTAGCAGAAATTGATAGCAACGGATTTATAGAACATTTGGTTGAAAAGCCGGCGATACCAAAAAGTAATATGGCTTTAGTTGGCATATATAAGATAAAGGAAACCGAATTTTTATACGCCTGCCTTCATCATTTATTAGTTGATGATATTAAAAGCTATGGTGAATATAACCTGACGGATGCTTTAGATTGTATGATACAGCGCGGCGCTAAGTTTAAAGCCTTTAAGGTTAAGAACTGGTTTGATTGCGGTAAAAAAGAAACGCTGCTCGAAAGCAATGCTACCCTCCTGAAAAAAGTTGGGGGTAATGTAAAAGCAGATCATGGTTACGAGGACACCATTATCATTCCGCCTGTAAGTATTGCTTCCGGCTGCATTATAAAAAAAGCTATCATTGGTCCGCACGTGGCTATTGGGGCAAATACAAATATTCAGCGTTCAATTGTTAGAGATAGTATTATCGGCTCTTATACAAACTTGTACGAAGTAGTGCTCGATAATTCTTTGATCGGGAGCGATGCCTCAGTTCGTGGCTTAAGTCGCAGCCTAAATATTGGGGATAATACGGAGATAGATTTTGGGTAACTAAAATCTTTTCTTTCCCAATGGATTTGCAGATTGAAGAAATAACCCTTTCACTTCTACTATATTGCCCTTAATTTGGTAAACAATCATGTAAGGATATTTCTTCAAAATTATCCTTCGAAGCTTAGTAGAAATTTGAAAATAATTTTTAGGATGTAGTAGAATTTTATCTAAAGCTGATAGAAGATTTAAATTAAAATCTGTGCTGAGCGAGCATGAAATTTTATTATAGTATTCAAATGCCTCTGCAAAGTCTTCCAGTACTCTACTGTCTATAATTATTTCGTATTTCATTTATTTTCTTACCTAACTTTTTTTTGAAATCTTCTATTGATATAAATTCAGCTTTTCCTGATTCTGCATCTTTAACTCTCTTATCAAGTTCCTTCCATTGCTCCGGAGTCAATTCATCTTCAGCTAAAATATCATCATCAAATTCCAGGTCTTCCTGCAGGGCATAATATAATTTTACTTTTTCTTCTTTTGGCAGTTTCAATGCTTCTTCAATTAGTGAGCTCATAACATTTTGTTTTAAAGTTACCTAATATTGAGAAGCAAACTATTAGTTATGGAAGGATTTAGCAACGGCATTACCCAGCTCTTCAAAATTCAGTATCCCATTATACAAGCAGGTATGGTTTGGGCAAGCGGGTGGAAACTTGCAAGTGCTGTAAGCAATGCCGGAGGACTGGGAATAATTGGCAGCGGCAGTATGTATCCTCATATTCTTAAAGAGCACATTCAACAATGTAAACAGGCAACCAATAAACCCTTTGCGGTAAACGTTCCGCTTATTTATCCTGATATAGAAAAGCACATAGCAATTATAATTGAAGAACAGGTAAAGATTGTTTTTACAAGTGCGGGCAATCCGAAACTATGGACGTCTAAACTCAAAGAAAATGGTATCACGGTTGTGCATGTGGTAAGCAGCAGTGAGTTTGCAAAAAAAGCGGAAGCGGCAGGTTGTGATGCAGTGGTGGCCGAAGGTTTTGAAGCGGGTGGACATAATGGGAGAGAAGAAACAACTACTATGGTTTTAATTCCGGCAGTTAAAAATGCTGTGCGAATACCTGTGATTGCCGCTGGTGGCATTGCTACCGGAAGGCAAATGCTGGCAGCCATGGTGTTAGGTGCAGAAGGTGTGCAGGTGGGCAGCCGTTTTGTTTGTTCTGTTGAAGCATCTTCACATATCAACTTTAAAGAGGCGGTAGTTAAAGCCGGGGAAGGAGCAACGATGTTAAGCATGAAGAGCATTATTCCGGTAAGGCTGATGATGAACAGGTTTTACCAGCAAATTAAAATTGCTGAAGAGCAAGGCGCATCTAAAGAAGAGTTGCAACAAATTTTAGGCAAAGGCCGCGCAAAAAAAGGTATGTTTGAAGGAGATTTAGATGAGGGTGAATTAGAGATAGGCCAGGTAAGTGCTTTAATCAACAATATCATTCCTGCCGCTGAAATAGTGAACGAAATTTGGCAGGATTTTAATGCAGCTTTAGAACATCCTTTAATGTAATACGTACATGAGAACGAAAATTGTAGTGCTGTTATTTGCAACAGTACTTTTATCAATAGCTGCTTTTAGCCAACAGGAAAACGCTGCCATCATAACCGGGACAGTAATAGATGCACACACAAGAATGCCGATACCCGAAGCAGTTGTTACACTAAAATCAAATTCTTTTAAAGGAGAAAAGTATATCCTCACAGATTCTGCAGGCTCATACCGGATAAACAATCTACCGGCCGGAGTTTATCACATCAGTTTTGAAATGGAAGGATACGCTACTTTTACTAAAGACAGTATTGTTGTAGCTGAGGGGATGGCATTAGCTATGAGTTATGGATTGACGAAACAAAGAAGAAAAAGAGGAAGTTAGATCAACATTCCTCTTGAACTAGAGTATAAAATTGAATCAGAGACTCCTTACCTCCCTAACGCTTCAACTTTTCCTGAGTGTCCATTTCCACATTTCTTTCCAGGTAGCTTTTTTACCATACATTAAAATTCCTGTGCGATAAATTTTTGCACTTAACCATGTCGTAAGCAGGAAGCCCGCCACCAGTAACAGCATACTCAGAATTAATTGCCAGTACGGAACTGTTCCCGGAACGCCAAAGGGTATCCTCGCCATCATAACCACAGGGGAGAAAAACGGGATGAGGCTCGCCCATGTGGCAAGAGAACCGGATGGGTTTGTTATCGCATTCATCATTATTACTATAGAGATTATAATGGGCATTGTAACAGGCAGCATCAGGCTTTGTGCATCCTGCGGATCCTCGTTAACTGAACAACCTACTGCCGCAAATAAAGCTGCATAAAACAGGTAGCCAAATAAAAAATAGAATAAAAAACATCCGATGATTAAGAACCAGTTTGCTTCGCTCATAGTATTTCTAAATCCATCAAAACCACTTGTAGCATTGGCTGCCATCTTAGCATTTCCCGCTGGTAACTGCTGGCTTGCTTCTGTTGCCTGCTGAATTGTTTCATGAGATAAGAAGAATGAAGCTGCTGCAGATAAACCTATAATTAAAATTATCCAAATAAGAAACTGAGTTAAACCTACTGCCCCAATGCCAACTATTTTACCAATCATTAGTTGAAATGGCTTCACAGACGAAATTACCACTTCTGCAATACGGTTTGTTTTTTCTTCCATTACCCCACGCATTACCATACTTCCATAAATAAAGAGCGTAATATAAATGAGAAATCCGCCACCATATCCAATGCCATAAGCAAGTGCACTGTTTCCTTTTTTAACTTCTGAACCCTCATAGTATGCCTGTTCTATTGTTGCTTTGCCCGCTTTCTTTTTTTCATCGTCCAGTTGCTTTATATCAATATTATATTTCGTTTTAAGCATCTGGTTTTCCAGTGCATCATTAATCTTTTGTTCAAGGTTGCCTTCAGCAACTATTCCAAATTGTTTTTTGCTTATCAATCTGTAACTCTTTGAAGCATTCTCGGGAGGATATAATACTGCCGTGTAACCTTTTGCTTTGTAATTGCTACTATCCACATCTGCCGGAAACTCAAATGTTATCGCTTTTGCATTCTGTAGATTATCCTTAAAAAAACCGTTCTTATCAATTACAGCAACATTTTCTTTGTCCACATTTTTAACTGATATAAAGGTTACAGCAGTTATTAATCCTACAAATAATAACGGGGTGAGAATAGTAGAAAGGATGAAGGTTTTATTACGAACCCTTGTAAGGTATTCTCGTTTTATAATTAGGAAAATTTTGTTCATGAAGGTGGTTTAGCAATTATGAATCAGGAATGGTGAGTTATGAATGAAGGGTGATGATGATGAATGATGAATTAGGAGTTATTAGTGATAGGATATAATAAAATTTTTAAATGAAGTTCTTTTGACTCAGGAGAATATGGTTTCAATAACAAAAATTGTACGGAAACAAGTATCATATTACACAACTCATCACTTATAACTCCTAATTCCTAATTCCTAATTCCTAATCATTCAAATTCATCATTCAAAATTCATCATTCAAAATTCATCATTCAAAATTCAAAATTCACAACTCATAATTCTTATCCCAGCGAAGCCTCCATTGTTATGTCTATACTGTAAGCGTTACTTACCGGGCAAGTACGTTTAGCTTCTTCGGCGCACTCTTTAAATTTTTGCTCATCAATACCGGGCACTGTTGCTTTACACGTTAAATGCGAACTTGTAATGGCACCATTTTCTAAGCTTATAGCACAAGAAGTTTCAATTTTTTCAGGTGTAAAACCGGCAGCGCCTAATACAAAGCTTAACTTCATACTAAAGCAGCCGGCATGTGCAGCAGCCATTAATTCTTCGGGATTTGTGCCTACTCCTTCTTCAAAACGTGACTTGTAAGAATATTGGTTTCCATTTAAAACACCACTTTGTGTACTAACTGTTCCTTTTCCTTCTTTACCGGAACCATTCCATACTGCAGTTGCATTACGTTTCATAATTTTTGTTGTTTAGATTTGATTATTAAATTGTTTATATAATCTTAAAGAAGATTTTTGAAAAGACAAACATACGAACCCGAACAATTGTTCAGGATAATAATTTTTACAAAAGCAAGAAAAGGGGCGTATCGTTGAGAGACAATTCGGAATTAGTGAAATAGAACACGGACGACACTGATTAAACGAATAATTACAGTTCATATATTTTAGATCCATGTCTTCTGGGTTCCCTTTATTTTATTTTTAAACACCCTAAAGAAATAGATTTCGGGATTGAGCATTAGGTTTCCTTTGCTAAAGTTACCGACCACTATAAGGAAAGATTAATTGAGCAGCAGGTGGTAAGGCTAATAAATATTTAGTCAGACAAGTTGTAACTTTTCATTAATGCTTAAGTTGGAATGTTACGATGAAAACAATTATTTAATTTTATTACAACTCTAAAAGAAAGGTTATCAATAGTTAAAAAGAAAAACTAAAATGACCGGAACAACTTCCACATATTATAAATCGCCCATTGGAGTAGTAAAGATCAGTGGCACAGCAAATTATATAAGTGAAGTTATATTTTTAGATAGCATAGATGAACCTGTTGCTTCAGAAGATAACCATCTATTGCTTAATGAATGCGTGGAAGAATTGATCCAGTACTTTAATGGTAACCGCTTATCGTTTGATATTCCTGTTCATCAAAAAGGAACAGAATTTCAATCGAGGGTTTGGGGAGAATTGATAAATATAAAATATGGCAAAACAGTTAGCTACATGGATCTCGCCAAACGTTTGGGCGATCCAAATTGTATAAGGGCCGCCGCGGGCAGTAACGGTAAAAACCAGGTTTGCATCATTGTTCCCTGTCATCGCGTAATTGGAAGCAACCAAAGTTTGGTAGGTTATGCAGGCGGACTATGGCGCAAAAGGTGGCTGCTGAACCATGAAAATAGAGTTGCGCACGGGGTGCAGACTTTGTTCTAAAACAAGGTTGATTAGAAATAGAACAGGTTAGCACGTCTCAACATTCTCTCTTTGTTAGCTTCGTATTTTGCAAAACTTATAAATCATGTGTAGGTGTTTTTAAAAAAGATTTGTTATAGATGACTACAGAAATTTTATTACAAAAAGGAGATATTACAAAACTGCAGTCAGATGCGATTGTTAATGCAGCAAACAGCTCTTTAATGGGAGGCGGTGGTGTAGACGGAGCAATACACAGAGCGGGCGGGCCGGCAATATTAGCTGAATGCATGGAAATTAGAAAGAAACAAGGCGGATGTGAAACAGGAGAAGCAGTGATTACTAATGCAGGAAATCTACCTTGTAAAAAAGTTATTCATACTGTAGGGCCGGTGTATCAGGATGGCAAACAAAATGAAGAGGCGCTGCTTGCAAATTGTTACACTAACTCCCTTAAACTCGCTGTTGAAAATAGTTTACGTTCCGTGGCTTTTCCTAACATTAGTACGGGTGTTTACCGCTATCCAAAACCACAAGCCGCACAAATTGCCGTTAGTGCTGTTCAAAACTTTGTTGCTGCTAATCCGGAGGCTTTCACTGAAATCATTTTTATATGTTACGACGAGGAAAACTATTCTTTATATAAAAGATTGTTGCAAAAAGCCTGATGGATATAATAACCTTTCGCATAAAAAAAATCAGGCTTGAAACCCCGGAGAGTTTTACATTTTTTCTAAAAGAAATAAATGGCAGAACCGTTACCTATAAGGCGGGTCAGTTTCTTACCCTATTATTAAATATAAATGGCCGGGAGATCAGGCGATCTTATTCTTTAAGCTCTGCCCCTTCGGTTGATAAAAATCTGTTCATTACTGTTAAGAGAATTTCTAACGGAGAAGTTAGCCGGTACCTTACAGATAACTTAAAAGAAGGAGACCTGATAAAGGCATTGCAACCAGCCGGCAGATTTGTGATCAACAATTATAATGAAGAGCTCTTTTGTTTTATTGTCGCAGGTAGCGGAATTAACCCGGCTTATTCATTAATAAAGCACTTACTAAAATGCAGGCCAGCAAAAAATTCTGTTGATCTATCAAAACAGGAACGAACAAACTGCCATCTTCAGAAAGGAGTTATTGCTTTTGCAGGAAGGTTATAGAGACCGCTTCACCATTCTCGAACTTTTTAGCCAACCTGCCAATCATCAACTTCCGCCTAAAAGGCTTAATAATTTTTTGCTTGAGCATCTTGTAAAAAAATATATTGAAAGAACCTTTGTTCAATTTTATTTATGCGGTCCGGCACTTTTTATGAAGATGGCCGAGTTTACTTTAAAAACGATGGGTTACGATCCATCCAGAATATTTAAAGAAAACTTTGTAATAGATACTCCTCCGCCACCAGCTTTTATGATAGATGCCGAGCCAAAGAAAGTTACGATTTACATGAAGCATAACCAGTACCAGCTTCAGGTTAAATACCCCGAAAGTATTTTGCAGGCAGCATTAAAACACCAGGTTCATCTGCCTTACAGCTGTCGTGGCGGAAGATGCAGCACATGTACTGTCCGGCTATTGGCAGGAAAAATAAAAATGAGTATAAACGATGTGCTTACCGAAAAAGATATTGAAGCAGGGCTGGCACTTACATGTGTAGGTTATGCTGAAACCGATGTGGTGTTACAGGTAGAATAAATACTTCGGTTTTAACTACTAATGCCTATCGGATTAGTATTTGCGATGGCACGGCTTCTATGTTCCGTCTGCCCTTGAGAGGTTTGTTAAGCATCAATTGTAATTTCACCTTTTTTAAAATCCACACAAATCTTATGGTCTCTTAAAAAATCAAGTCCAATAACTCCGTCATAGTCAGATACTATGCCATGGGCCAAAAAGTCGTAAACCTGAACATCGAAATTTGTCCTGCTTATGCATAGTGATGATAACTCTTCGATTTCATAAATTTCCACAATGATTATTCCGTTAGAAGTTTCAAGTTCTTTCTCGCCTTGCTATTTTTTAATTCGTACCCGGAAAAGTATAGGACGTTACTGTCAATGGTAGTATGTGTTGCCGCAGTGTCAAGAGCAAGTCTGAATTCGTATTTGCTCTCAATAATAGCGTTAACAATTATTATGTCTTCGTTAGAGGGCAGGTCAAACTTAAAACTAATCATAGGCGTCGTAAAATTCCAATCCTTCTATTTTGTTTTAAGTCGCCGGCAAACGCAATCGTCACCTTTGAAAAATTCTGTGTCTTGTCTCTGCCGATGTAGCAAACTTCCTTTTTGTCTTTACTGTGATATAATACTACGCCGCCTAAAACGGTTGTATTCTTCATTTCAGGATTTCCCAGCAAGACCCATTCCTCTGGATACATTTGTTTAATCTTTTCAAACGGAACGAAATCAGCCTCCATAATTGAATTATTTATGCTGTAAATTTACGAAATTATAAGTCCTGCTCGAATGTTAAGGTTTATCAACATATTATCACCAACACGTTAAAACCCGGTATTAGTATAGCCTTTTAAAAACCTGAAATTTCTGCAAGCTTACTTTCATTTCCAACCCTGTTAACAGCAGATACTGCAATGCGGCTTAAAGGAATAAGCTTTTCTCCGGAAGTTCTTTTTAATTCATACGAACGATCCTTACGATTAAGAATCTGATAGTTCCAGTCGTTACCATATTTAAAATAAACGACCCAGCGGAACACATTATTCTCATGCGGATGTTGCCAGGTAATATTTATTTTATCTTCCTTTAATTCTGTTGTTATGGCAGGCGCTTCCGGGGGTGTATTATCTAACCAGGGAGAAGCAGGAACGAGCGCTTGTTTTTTATAAGGACCATCCAGAATAGCCTTCGCCACGTTTGGGTATTTGGTTAAAGCAGAAATGCTCCAGTGTACCGCACCTTTACTTTGCGGCAACATCCCCCTCGTAATCATGATTTGATTAATTGTTTCATCTATGTTTTTATCATCGCCACCTTTGTAAACACTTATACCCGGCCAGAGATGACGACTATGTGTATTTTCTCCGGCCCACCAACCAAGCAATACCGGAAAACTTTGCGGAAGCCTATTAATGTCCCAATATAATTGAGGTGTAAAATAATCCACCCAGCCTTTATTAAGCCACAGGCGGGCATCAGCATACAATTTATCATACTGATCAAATCCTTCTATCGACTCAGGAAAGCCGGGCCGCCAAATGCCGAAAGGACTCAGGCCAAACTTCACCCATCTTTTTTCTGCTTTAACCTCTTTGTAAACACGCTCTATAAAGTCATTTACACTTTTTCGTCTCCAATCTCCGCGTGTTAATTTACCCCCGCTTTTTGTGTAAGCCGCCCAGCTTTCACCATCAGGAAAATCTTCATTTAAATTATAGGAAGGATACGGATAAAAATAGTCGTCGAAATGAACGCCATCAATATCATATCGCTTTACAAGATCTCTTACAACCGAAGCTGAAAGATCCTGCGTTTCTTTCTTCGAAGGATCAAGCCACCAATAACCCTCCTTTAAAAATACAGACAAGCCCGGAAGGGTTTTTACAATAGACTTTTCGCTTACTGCACCGCCATCTTTATGGTGCGACCGGTAAGGATTGAGCCATACATGCAACTCTAATCCGCGATCGTGAGCTGCTTCTATCCAAAATTCTAAAGGATCGTAGTAAGGATCAGGGGCTTTTCCTACTTCGCCTGTCAGATAGTAAGACCAGGGCTCAATATTGCTTTTATACAATGCATCTGTTTGCGGACGTACCTGGAAAATAACAGCATTGAAGTTATGAGCTTTTAAAAAATCAAGTAACGATAAAGCTTCCTGCTGCTGCTCTCCAGTACTCAGCCCCGGCTTGCTCGGCCAGTTTATGTTAGAAACCGTTGCAACCCATGCGGCTCTAAATTCAGCCTGTGCTTTGGGAGCGACTCCCGCAGTGTCTGTTGTTACAATATGCCTTGACCCCGTGCAGGAGATTAGCAAACATAAAAAGCAAAAGCCCGGCACAATTAGCCCTAACTTTTTAAACATAAAGAACGATTGATTTAATTTAAAGCAAATTGCAAGAACAACATCTTTACATAAACTATACTTGTCAGTTTCATTAAAATGCTTGCACTAATACCGGAGCGTTCGCAATATATAAAGGCATAAAAATCTTTTACCACCCATCACCATCCATCATGTTTCCGAATTTACCCAAAACACTTCCTTCTTCTTTACTATGGCCGCGGCCATAAGATAAAATACGGCTTGCTAACCGGCTAACCGGCAATGTTTGTATCCAAACTTTTCCCGGACCTCGTAAAGTAGCAAAGAACAATCCTTCTCCGCCAAAAATAGTGTTACGAATGCCGCCTACAAATTGAATATCGTAATTAACGTTTTGCGTTAAGGCAACAAGGCAACCGGTGTCAATCTTTATTAATTCGCCTGCCTGTAATTGTCTTTCAAATACATGTCCGCCAGCATGTACAAAAGCCATCCCGTCGCCTTCCAGTCTTTCCATTATAAAACCTTCACCTCCAAAAATACCAGTCCCTAATTTTCGCTGAAAATCAATGCCTATGCTTACACCTTTGGCTGCACATAAAAATGCATCTTTCTGGCAAATAACCTTTCCTCCTAATTCAAGTAGATCCAACGGAATAATTTTACCGGGATAAGGAGAAGCAAAACTCACCTTCTTCTTACCCATTCCAACGTTACTAAATGCTGTCATAAACAAACTTTCACCTACCAGAAGTCGTTTACCGGCACCTAATAATTTACCCAATAAACCACCAGAATTTTGCTGGCTTCCATCGCCTAAAATGGTAGTCATTTGTATTCCATCGTCCATCATCATAAAGCTTCCGCTTTCTGCAATGGCTGTTTCATTAGGGTCTAATTCAATTTCTACGTATTGCATTTCCTCGCCTACAATACGAAAATCTATCTCATGATTTGTACGCATACCTTGTGTTTTTTTGGTAAATATATCTACCGATGGATAAATAAAAAAGGGCATTCTAAACTTCTGAAGCTGAACCTTCACATTAAATAAGACCGATGTAAATTACTGTTGTGATATTAAATGCAGAGTTAGAGATGCAGATGGATATTATGAAAGCATTTTCAATGATGAGATCTTATTAATTTAGATATTACAAATAGAAAAGCCGCTCAAATTAAGCGGCTTTCATTGTATTGATTGCTTGCTTAAAACCAACTTCTTATCCATTTCTCATTAACCTTTCCTCCTAATCTTTTAAAGCGGCGGCTAACTTCATACCTGTGACGGAACATGGTTATTACCATTAAAGGAATAAATAAAAGGGTTAACGGCGGAATGCCCAATATACTTATCCAGGTTCCACCGTACTGCCTGCGCATTGGCCTCTTTAAACGTTCTGCTATTAAATACATGGCAGGTACAATAACAAGCGTCATGAAGAAGGCAAAGGTTAACCCGAAGATGATCGTCCAGGCCAGAGGCTTCCAGAAACTCGCGCTGGCGCCACCAAAAAAGATGTGCGGATTTAACTCCGAAAACATAGTTACAAAATTTATGTTGAACCCGATGGCAAGAGGTATCAGTGCAAGTATTGCTGCAATAGCTGTAAGCATTACAGGTATGATACGGGTTTTCCCCGCTTGTACAACGGCCTCCCTGGTCTTTAATCCGCGGCTCCTTAATTCATCTGCAAACTCGATAACAAGGATACCATTCTTAACTACGATACCTGCAAGTCCTACAATACCAATTCCGGTCATTACCACGCTTATTGTCATACCTGTAAGTGCAAAACCCAGTAATACCCCAATAATACTAAACACGATTTCGGTAAGAATAATAACGGGCTTACTTACAGAATTAAATTGCAGCACCAAAACAAATAATATGAGCATTAATGCAATCAGCAAAGCTTTACCTAAAAAAGCTCCTGTTTCTGCCTGTTGTGCACCTTCACCTGTTTGCGAGATAGTTACATCATCTGCAGTTTTATTAAAATCTGAAATGGCAGTAAGTAATCTTGCATTTACATCGGTTGGTGTATATCCGCCTAATACATTTGAATATAATGTGATTACTCTTTTTGCACTTTTCCGTTTAATGCTTCCGTAAGTGCTGGTATAATCAACTTTTACGAGAGAGCTTATGGGGATGGATTTTACCTGTCCGCCACTTGCCATATCACGAAACACAATTCTCATATTCAGGAGGTCGGGTAACGTTTTCCGTTGCATTTCAAGATTGCGTAACTGAATTTTATACTCTTCTTCGCCTTCCTTAATTTTAGAAATCTCCCTTCCAAATAATGCTGTACGAAGCTGCATACCTATCTGTGCTGTAGAGACACCTTCAATCAATGCTCTTTGGCGATCTATATTTAATGAAATTTCAGGATTGGTAAGATCAACATCTAACTTTAGTTCTTCCACACCTGGTATTTGCAAATTATCAAGATAGTTCTTAAGATCTACGGCAGTTTTAGTGAGGTGATCAAAATTTTCACTTGTTACTTCTATGTTTATCGGCGGCTCTGTTGGAGGACCACTCGCTTCCTGGCCAACAGAGATTGTAGCACCAGGTATCCCTTTCATAGCAGTTCGAATTGAGTCTAAGTAAGGCCGGGAGGATACTCCGTGGCGTTGTTCAAACTCTATAAAAGAAACCTGGATACGACCTGCTTCGGGCCTTGTACTTCTGTCGCCACTGCTGGGATCGGCAGCGCCAACCGCAACGTTGGAAATAACACTTTCAACAATAGGATTTGTTTTTCCGTTTTCATTTCCTAAAACATGATTTACTCTCGCTTCCAGTTGACGGGTAACGGAGTCGGTATAAGTTACGCTTGTGCCCACGGGTAACTTTAGGTAAACATACACCTGGTTCGGATCACCCTGCGGAAAGAAAACTACCGGAACTCCTCTAACGGCAAATAATATAATAGAGAGTACAAAAAGGCCGAAAGTGCCGAGTAATAAATGAACAGGTCTCCAGCCTTTTAGTGCCCAGCGCAACATGCGTTCATAATGACCCATAATATATGGTAAGGCGTTATTTTGAAACTTATGTATTAAGCCGTCTAACACATATGTGTTTAACACCAGCAGAAGGGCAAATAAGATCAGCAGGTTTCCGCCGAAATAAAAGCCAAAGATGTCAAGCAGAATTCCTACGCCCAATAGGGTAAGAAAAGCCGGACTTCTAAACACTGCTTTTTTTGCCGGCTTCGTTTCTCCTTCAGGATGGTTCATGAAATCAACAGCAAATACGGGGTTCATTATAAACGCTACCACTAAAGATGCAGCTAATGTAAAGATGAGCATCGTTGGCAGGTAGATCATAAACTTGCCAATAATACCCGGCCAAAATAACAGCGGAAAGAAAGGTGCAAGCGTAGTTAAAGTACCTGCTAATACAGGAATAAAAACTTCACCGGCCGCCCTTCGTGCAGAAATAGCAGATGACAATTTTCCTCCTCCTTCCACAAAAATCCGGTGAGTATTTTCTATTACCACAATGGCATCGTCTACAATAATTCCTAAGCCAAATAACAAGGCAAACAACACTATAAAGTTCAATGTAACATTTGAGCCTGTTATTAATTCTGCCGCCGGCAGAAACAGGAAGGCTACAAACATACTTAACGGCACAGACAGCGCAACAAAGAATGCATTGGTTATGCCCATAAAAAACATGAGGATAATTAACACCAGTACGAAGCCAATAACTATGGAGTTAACCAGATCGTTAAACGAGGTACGTGTTGCTTTACTTTGATCGGCAGTAAATACTACTTTTAAATCTTTAGGCAGAACAGAACCGCGCATTTCTTCCACTGATCTTTTAACATCATCGGCAGTTTTTATAAGATTTTCACCCGCTCTTTTAATGATATTAAGAGTAACAACATTTTTTCCATTTAAGCGGGCAAAACTTTCTCTTTCTTTAACCGTGTCCCTAATCTCTGCAATGTCCCTTAAATAAATAGGTGAACCACCCGTGTTGCGGACAATGATCTGCTGAAGGTCGTAAGCATTCTTAAACTGGCCTTTTACCTGCAATGTTCGCTTCATTGTGCCTACTTCTAATAAGCCTCCTGAAACATCCATGTTCTCCCGAGAGACGGCACCGGCAATATCATCGAAGGTGATGTTGGACGCCTGCATCTTATAATTGTCAACATTTATCTGGAACTCACGTTCAGGAGCGCCTACTATATCAACTCTTGTTATTTGTGGCAACTCTTCAAGTTTGTCTTGTATATCCTCTGCAAAGGTTGCAAGCTTTAATAAATCGTAATCGCCGCTTATGTTTATGTACATAATTGGAAATTCTGAAAAGCTTACCTCCTGAACATTTGGATCCTGAGTAAGGTCGGTTGGCAGATCTTTTTTAGCTTTATCTACTGCATCTTTCACTTTTTGCAGCGCCACATCTACTTTTACATCTGTAGTAAACTCTATCATGATAGCAGAAAAATCCTGGAGAGATGTGCTCGTAAGTTTATTGATCTTTGCGCCGGTAATACCTTTCAGTTCTTTTTC
The DNA here is from genome assembly GCA_002050375.1 of Chitinophagales bacterium 62-2. GTDB lineage: Bacteria > Bacteroidota > Bacteroidia > Chitinophagales > Chitinophagaceae > Segetibacter. The sequence continues at coordinate 9,913 of MWYU01000739.1, read as the reverse complement.
AATAGGCTGGGTTACCAGGTTTTCAATATCCCTCGGTGAGTTACCAACATAAATAGTTTGAATATATACTGTCGGAATAACAATATCGGGAAACTGCTCTTTCGGCAATGTTACAAACTGCGTTATACCAATAAGCGATACAAAAATTACCAGCAGGTATATGGAGGTTTTATTTTTAATTGACCAGGTGGTAGGGCCAAACTCTTTGAACTTATTTTTTAAGGCATTCATATTGGTAATTGTTTAACCATATAGGCACATAGGCACATAGTTGGTTGTTTTATTGTTTGGGTAAACCTGCGTAGAGTTCGTTTACCATTGTTTTTTGTCCTTCTTTAAAAATGTTTGTACAGTTAAAATTTATAAGAATTCCTTTAGGTTTTTGAAGGAGCTTCATATAAGTTAGAAGTTGAGCATCATATAATGGATGTAGTGCTTCAACAGCTTTTAGTTCTACCACGATTATGTCTTCTACAAGCACATCTAATCTTAACTCTGTATCTAAAGTCTCTCCTTTGTAATTGATAGGCACATTGAGGTGACTGCTATAATTCAAGCCTTTTCTAAAAATTTCATTCAGGTAACATTTATGATAAATACTTTCTAATAATCCCGGTCCTAATTCTTTATGTACTTCAATTGCACATCCGATCAATTTGTATGTAAGTTCATCAAGATATTTCTGAGTTATCATCCCTATGTTTCTATGTGCCTTTGTGGTTAAATATTATCTTTTACTTAGGCTGCTACTGAAACTAACTGACCATCATACAAACTTTGGAAACCTTCGGTTATAATAATGTCTCCTCCCTGTAAGCCACTCTTAACTTCAAGCTTGTCGCCGTATAATTCACCTACGGCTATCTCGCGTTTACGCGCCACCATTTTATCGCCTTCCTTAACTGCTATTAAAACAAACTTTCCTCTTTCATCTGTTTGCAGTGTATTTATAGGAACAGTTATAGCATTGGATTTGGTATAGTCCTGTATTTTAATGGAAGCCGTTAGATTAGGCTTTACGTTTTTATCAGAAGGAATTTTTGCTTCAGCAATAAAACCCCGCGATAGAGTACCAATAGCCTGGCTAATTAATGAAATAGATGATTTATAGGTCTTATTTACATCCGGTATTGTTACAATAACCGGTGTTCCTTTAGATACACGGCTCAGGTAGTTCTCCGGTATATTCGTAACTACTTTAAGATTTCTTGTGTTAACTATTTTTATTCCCATTGTGGGAGCGCCTGTAAAAGTTTCGCCTGCATGAATATTAACTTCATCTGCCACACCATTAACATTACTTACCACATTAGTTGTAGCTAACTGTTCCTGTGCAAGTTTTACACTTTCCTGCTGTGTTCTTAAATTTGCTTGTAGAGCATCAACATTAGTTTTGTATTGCATTAATTGCACTTCTGAACCTATATTCTGATCCCACAAATTTTTGTATCGCTCATAAACACTTTTAGCTAATGCCAGTTGAGCTTTTGTTGCTTCCATACCCTGCTTTGCAGCAGCCACGTTTTGCCTTACAATAGCATCATCCAGTTTTAAAAGCAATTGACCTTTTCTTACAACCTGACCTTGTTTTACATAAACGGCTCTAACCTGTCCGCCCATTCCGCGGGGAGATATATAAGAAGTATTTTCAGCATCTACCTTTCCCTGAAGATCGATATAATGCGTAAAGTTTTCAACTCTTACGGTATCTAAAACGACAAGCTTACCTTTTTCAGCATTTCCATTTGCAGTGTCAACTTTAGAAATATCTGCCTGAAGTTTCTTTATCTCAGCATTAAGATCGGCCTGCTGCTTCTTTAGTTTTTCCAGCTTCGACTTCTGATCATTTAAAGCGCCGTCTTTTTCTTTCTTACCGGCTCCGCAACTCACGATAAGAATGGCGAATATGGATATGAAAAATAATTTAATAAACGATTGCATATAACTTGTATTAATTTTTGATTTTTTAATTTTGGTTATTGAAGTTTTCCCAATGATGACTGGAAGCCTATCTTAGCTATTATAGCATTATATAAAGCGTTGAAATAATTTGATTGCGAGGTTTGCCAATCGTTATCGGCCTGCAAAACTTCGAAGCTTGATCCAATGCCTGCTTCAAACTTCTTCTTGGTAGCGTTATAAACATTTTCTGCAAGTGCCATATTTCTTTGCTGCGTATCAAGATTGACAAGGGAATTTTTAAGAACTTCTTTTGACACTGTTTGCTGCAGATCAATTACCTGTTTTACATTTTCAATGTTATTATCAATTTTCTCAACATTCAACTGCGCCTGCTTTACCCTTGCTTTGCGCTGGCCTCCGTCAAAAATGGGAAGGTTTAGATTTAGACCGACGAATGCACTTTTTAACCAGCGCGTGTCTTTGTCGGTAAAGAACTTCTGACCCAACCCGTTCACCGAGTAGTTGCCTGCCAATGCTACAGTCGGCAAGTATCCAAGCTTATTTCTTTTTACATCCAGCTCACGAAAGCGCCTTGTGTAATCAAGTGTTCTTATCTCAGCCCGGTCTTCATACTTAAAGTTTTCGTCGAGCATATTTTCTTTAATGGCTTCTGTTGTCAACTCTTCTTTAAGAACCACAGTGTCTTTTTGAGAAAGTCCTAAAGCGAACTTTAAGGCAGCATAAGATAGGTTAACCGAACTTTCAACAAAACTGGTGGTAGTTCTTAAGTTATTCAATTGCACCTGCACTTTATCTAAATCCAATCTTTCAGCAAAGCCATTTTTAAACATTATTGAATCGTCGTTATATAATTTTTCTAGCCGCCGCACGCCTTCATTTAAAAAGTATAACTGCTTTTGGGCAATCAGGATTGCATAATATCTGCGGTAGGCGCTATCTTTTATTTTTTCCTTTGTTTGCTCGATAAAAGCATTTGAAAGATCGAGAGCCGTCTGCCTCGCCTGTATTCCCACAAATACATCAGGTTGAAATAATAGCTGCTGAAATCCTGCTCCTGCTGCTACGTTCCAGGGTTGCTGAAAGCTTACCGGCACTAAAGTAGGTGATGGTATGGGCGTGCCTTGTGGCAATATTTTTTCCTTAACCAGCACATTATAGATGCCCGCATCTGCTCCATTTGGAAACAGGATTTGCGGAAGTTTTAGGTAATATTGTGTTCCTGCATTCGCAGTTATTTGTGGTAAAGCCCTTCCTATTATTTCCCTGTTTAAAGCTTCCTGAATTTTGTAATCTACCTGTGCATTTTTTAATTCTATCACATTCTTATATGCCAGCTCAACCGCGTCCCTAACAGTTAATTCGTACCTGCTTTGCGCTTTTGCTACCGCACTTGCCGTTATAAGAAACAGAAATAAATAAGGCAAAACTTTTATCTGTTTACTCATTTTAGTTTTGTTTTAAGTCTTTGTTGTTTGTATTTATCTATCAGTTTATGAGCTTTTAAGGTTGCAATACCGTACAGGTAATGCTCTAATGTTTGCTTCTCCACATCAACCAAATTATATTTACGGAAGGGAAAAATTTCCTGGTTAAAGGGAAGGAATATAGTTTCTAACCTGATTTTTGTTGTTACATCTACATCCAGGTCTTCCCGGTACAAACCTTCTTTAATTCCCCATTCTAAATTTTCTTTTACTGTGTTGTACATGAAATTGTTCTTATGCTGGGAAAGCTTTAAAAAAGCTTCGTAATGAAACTTTTCAAGGTCATGAAATAGTACAGGATTCAATTCAGCCAAAAACTCCTGCAGGGTATCAATATTCAGAAGAATTTCATGAACAGCATTTTCGGCTTTTGTTTTATTCGATCCGCATAATGATAAATTTTTTTTCAGGTGCTCTTCTAAAACCGCTTCTACCAATTCATCTTTATTTTCAAATGATTGATAAATTGTTTTTTTACTCATTCCTGTTTTTACGGCGATCTCATCCATAGTAACGCGGCGTATACCAAGACAGTTAAAAAGTTCCTGTGCTTTCATCAAAATTCTTTCTCTTGCGTCCATAAGCATTTTTAAAAACTGCACGAAACTATGAAAACGTTTTTGCATTTAATAGTTTCCGAAGTTTTTATTTAGCTTTTTTTTGATGAGCTGTATTTACGCATCGTTGTGCATTTACAAATTTCGCAGCCATTTGTTTATTGATATGCCTATGTTGCCCTCATTTTTATTTTACTTTGGCGTGTACCTTTACTAATTATGGACAGTAAACCGAACGAACTCTCAAGGTGGAGTTGGAGAAAGTTGTTTCAATATTTTGTTCAGGGTCTTATTATCCTTGCTCCCATAGCTATAACTGCATGGGCAGTAATTTCTTTATTTAATTATATTGATAATATTCTTCCAAGTTTTATTCATGCGATTTCGCCTGTAACTATAGAAGTGGATGAAAACGGCAATCTTAGAAAAATTCCGGGCTTAGGTTTTTTGATTGTTATTACGATAGTTATTTTAGTCGGCTGGATTTCGTCTTCTTATATCGTTGGCAAAATGGTTGATTTTTTTGGCCACGTGTTAGAGCGCACACCCGGAGTTAAATTTATTTACACTTCAGTAAAAGATTTTTTTGAAGCCTTTGCAGGCGATAAACGCAAGTTTGACAAACCTGTTTTGGTAAATGTTGATGCCGCTGATGTTTGGAGAATGGGCTTTATGACACAAGGTGAGTTTAAGCATTTTGGTCTAACGGATCATGTTGTAGTTTACGTTCCGCACTCGTATGCATTAAGCGGAATTGTATATATAGTGCCTATTGAAAAAACAAAGCTATTAACCGATATTTCCTCAGCACAGGCTATGAAGTTTGCAGTAAGCGGCGGAGTAGCAGAAATAAACGAACAAATTATTACATGAGAAGAATAGCTTTTATAGGTCTATTCTTATTATTAAGCATTAAAAGTTTTTGCTGGGGCTTTTACGCTCATCAGCGCATAAATTATTTCGCGGTTTTTTTACTTCCTCCGGAGATGATGGTTCTTTATAAACCGAACATTCAGTTCTTAAGCGATCATTCTGTTGACCCAGATAAAAGACGTTATGCAATTGCCGCAGAAGCTCCCCGCCATTATATTGATATTGACAATTATGGCGCTTATCCTTATACAGCTTTGCCACGAAAATGGGAAGATGCCATTCAGAAATTTTCAGAAGATACGATACAGGCAAATGGAATTGTACCGTGGTGGATTGCTATAATGCAACAACGACTCACTAATGCTTTCAAAGAAAAGAACCAGGCTAAAATTTTAAAGCTTTCAGCAGAGATAGGACATTATATTGCCGATGCTCATGTGCCTTTGCATGCAAGTTCTAATCACGATGGGCAAAATACAAACCAAAGAGGCATTCATGGTTTTTGGGAAAGCCGTATACCCGAATTACTTGCAGAGAATGAATTTGATTTTATGATTGGAAAGGCGGCTTATGTTGCCGACATTCCTAAATACACCTGGAGCCGCGTTTTGGAAAGCGGGGCAGCGGCTGACACTGTATTAAGAGACGAAGCCGCACTAACCAACCTATTTCCAACTGACAGAAAGTATGCCTTTGAAGAAAGGTCGGGCAAATTAGTGCGGCAATATTCAACTGAATTTACCACGGCTTATAATAAAGTAATTAATAACATGGTTGAAAGGCGGATGAGACAAGCCATTGCTTCAGTTGCGGGTTATTGGTACACTGCATGGATTAATGCCGGCCAGCCTGATCTTAAGAATTTGAATAATACTGCTTTTACCGAAGAAGACCTGAAAGAATTTGAAAAGTTGAATGCAGATTGGAAAAATACTGCTCTTAAAGGCAGGGTGCACGAATAGGCTTTTTTTGTTTTACAAGCACTATTTTGTCCTGCATAATGTAAAGTGCATGCATTACTTCGAGCTTGCAGCTTCCTTAAGTACAGTTTTTATCAGGCAATAGCTTTTTATTTAAATCAATTCAATCAATAGCTTTTTATTCTAAATCAATTCAATCAATTTCAAAGCCTTCATCAGCAATTACCATCTGTTCTTATACATTTGCACTTCAATTATTAAAGATGACGGTGCACAATTTTAATGCGGGTCCGAGCATTCTTCCTAAAGAGGTTTTAGAGCAGGCAAGCGAAGCTTTGGTGAATTTCAATAACAGCGGCTTATCGATTCTTGAAATAGGTCATCGTACTCCTTTGTTTCAGAATATAATGGATGAAGCTGTTTCGCTGGCGAGAGAATTGATGAACCTTGACAGCCATCACGAAGTACTGTTTCTGCATGGCGGCGCAACCACTCAATTCATGCAGGTGCCTTATAATTTGTTAGATGAAACTAAAACAGCGGCCTATATTGATAATGGTGTTTGGGGATCAAAAGCAGTTAAAGAAGCAAGGCTGTTTGGCAATGTAGAAGTTGTGGCTTCATCAAAAGATAAAGATCATACTTATATACCAAAAGACTTTTCGGTTCCGGCAGATGCTGCCTATTTGCACTATACTACAAACAACACCATAGAAGGCACTCAATGGAACACTATTCCTGAAACGGATGTTCCCTTAATTGCAGATATGAGCAGCGATATCCTAAGCCGCCAAATGAATTTTAACCGCTTTGCGCTTATATATGCAGGTGCTCAGAAAAACATGGGTGCGGCCGGTGTAAACCTCGTTGTTGTAAATAAAAACATTCTGGGTAAAGTAAGCCGAAAAATACCCACCATAATGGACTATCGTATCCACATCGAAAACGGATCTATGCTTAATACGCCACCTGTATTTGCGATATATGTAAGTATGCTGACACTAAGATGGCTTAAAAAAATGGGTGGGGTTGCAGGGATAGAAAAAATAAATAACGAAAAGGCCAGCCTGCTGTATGAGGCGATTGAACGGCTACCAATGTTTAAAGCAAAAGTGGCGGAAGAAGACCGCAGTAAGATGAATATTGTTTTTGTAGCTGCCAATCCTGATATTGAAAAAGACTTTCTTGAAGTCTGCAAAAAAGAAAATATGTATGGCGTAAAAGGCCACCGCCTTGTAGGAGGTTTTAGAGTTTCTTTATATAATGCCTTGCCCTTAAGCAGTGTAAAGGCGTTTACAGCATTGATGGAAGATTTCTCATCACGCTACAACTAACATTCCTTAGAAAGAACAGTAATGCATCATTATCTTGCAGCCTAAATGTTTTTAGCGTAAATGGCAAAAATTTATCCTTTTAAAGCCCTTAGACCGGCGGCCGAATTAGCGTCGAAAGTAGCTTCAAGACCTTATGATGTTTTAAACAGTAAAGAAGCTAAAAAAGAAGCACAGGGAAATTCATATTCATTTCTACACATTACTAAAAGTGAAATTGACCTTGATCCTGATGTTGACGTTCATAGCCAGGAAGTTTACGATAAAGCAAAGCAAAACCTGCAGGCATTCATGCAACGCAACATACTTTTTAGGGAAAGTAAGCCCTGCTATTATATTTACGAGCTGGTGATGGATGGCCGAAGCCAAACAGGACTGGTATGCGGAAGTTCGGTTGATGATTATGAAAATAATATTATTAAGAAGCATGAATTTACCCGACCTGAAAAAGAACAGGATCGCATCAATCATATAAAAACCACAGGGGCACAAACAGGAAATGTTTTTTTAGCTTACCGTAGTGTTGAAGCAATAGATAACCTGGTGAACCAGTGGAAAAAAGACAGGAACCCCATTTATAATTTTACTGCCGACGATGGTATCCAACATTCTATTTGGGTGTTTAACGACACCGAAACCATTAGCCGGATAACTTCTCTTTTTGAAGAACAAGTACCTTGCACTTACATAGCGGACGGTCATCATCGTGCTGCTTCAGCAGCTAAGGTTAAAGCATCGCTCACACATAATGCTACCGAGGAGGCAAATTATTTTCTCACCACCCTTTTTCCTTCGAGCCAGTTGCAGATAATGGACTATAACAGAACAGTTACCGATCTTAATTCATTATCTCCTGAGGAATTCCTTCACTCAATTGGTAATGATTTTGACATACAACCCTCCGGAAAAGAGGAAGTGAAACCGGCAAAGCTTCATGAGTTTGGAATGTATATTGCCGGTAACTGGTATTTGTTAAAAGCAAAAGAAGGAACTTACTCAGAAGACCCTATTGGCGTTTTAGATGTTACCATTTTACAAAACAATATTCTTGAAAAAGTCTTAGGAATACATGATCCGCGAACTGATAACCGAATAGATTTTATTGGTGGTATAAGAGGACTGAACGAACTGGTAAAAAAAGTTGACAGTGGAGAAATGGCGGTCGCATTTAGCTTATTCCCGGTAAGTATTCAACAGTTATTTGATATTGCAGACAGCGGTAATGTAATGCCCCCAAAAAGTACGTGGTTCGAACCTAAGCTTAGAGACGGGCTGCTAACGCACCTGATTTACTAACCGGGATTTCTTATGGTATAAATATTTTACTGTACTTCTTTTAACAAAACTTGTGAATAGGCAAACGGCTTTCGTCTCTACTTTTATGTTGTTATGAAGAAATACTTGTTTATATATTTTCTACTTGTTTCATCAGCAGGTTTTACACAATCGCCGGATGCCGCAACCTTGCATGAAACTGCCAAAGGTTTTTTGAAGCAGGGTGATTACGAGAATTCCATTCTTGTTCTAAACAAGGCTTTGCAGCTACAACCCAACGATCAGGAAATTTCCAAAGACCTGCTTTATACGTACTATTTAAAAAGAGACTTTGCAAAAGCCCTTGAAATTGGAAAGCCAATAGCAGAAAGACCTGATGCCGATGTGCCAACCCTGCAAATGATGGGGCTTGTGTATAAGGCAATAGCTGAAAATAAAGAGGCAGAAAAACTGTATAAAAAAGGCCTGAAGAATTACCCGGATGCCGGCGTATTATACAGTGAATACGGAGACCTCATTGCTGAAAAAGAACCAGACAACGCACTAAAACTTTGGGAAAAAGGAATAGAAGCAGAGCCAAATCACAGCAGCAATTATTATCATGTAGCAAAACAATATGCCCGGGCAGGCAATTCTCTCTGGAGCATTTTGTATGCCGAAATGTTTTTAAATATGGAAAGCTTTACACCGAAAAGCACCGAAATGAAAAATCTTTTACTGCAGCAGTATAAGAAATATTTTGTTTCGGGTTATGTTGCTCCTCCTTCTCCACCTGTTAAAAGCAAAAAACAAAAACCTGTTATTACGTTCACCCAGGCAGTAGCCGAAATCTTAAATAACCAACAAACGCAAACAGCTTATGGTATTACCCCGGAGTCTTTAACAATTATTCGTACACGTTTCATTTTAGATTGGTACAATAAATATGGCGCCCGCTTTCCCTTCAGGCTTTTTGAACATCAAAGGCAATTATTGCAGGAAGGGATGTTTGAAGCTTATAACTTTTGGTTATTTGGACCGGCCGCTAATTTAAAAACTTACCAAACCTGGCAGCAATACCACCAGGATGAATTGAATACTTTTCTCGGTTTTGTAAGAAGTAAAGTTTTTAAGATTCCTACGGGGCAACAGTACCGTACAATGTAACAGGCAAAGAAAAAACTTAGATTATTTGATAAAGCTGTGTCATTAACGACCGGCTTTTTTATTTGTGTCAATTTAACTACTTTAATGTTTTAAATACGGGCATTTAAACTTTAAACATCTACAAGATTATGGAGATAAAACGATTGTTTGATTGTGTGGACTACCAGTTATCCAAATTTCCTAAAACTGATATGCTGGCAGCAAAAATTGACGGATCATGGAAACCGTTTAGTACAGAAACCGTTCAGGAGATAGTTAATGCATTTAGTGCAGGGCTGCTAAACCTGGGGGTTAGCGGTAATGATATGACAGCAGAAGGTGCTGATAAAATTGCCATTATTAGCAACAACAGGCCGGAATGGATGTTTACCGACCTTGCTGTACAACAAATAGGAGCTATACTC
>MWYU01000703.1 GCA_002050375.1 Chitinophagales bacterium 62-2 | reverse complement strand
ACTTTACTGCTCATAATAAGTTTTAGTATAAAATGCAAATTCTTATGCCAACACAGTGAGAAATAAACCTTATGTATAAATGATAGCTGGTAAAGAACATTAAGTAACACAAACTTGTTTATAATTGGTTTTAAGTTTTTATCCCCAATTTGAGGTTAATGTTTGAAAGTTGAAGTATTCGAAGTAAACGTCTTAGTTAATTTTGTTGCCGGATTTTTTTAAATATTATTACTCTCTATTATTTATATTTCAGGAGTTGCTAATAAAATAATCAAAGTAGAATGGAAAATACAGTTGAAAGAGTTCATTGTTTAATTATCGGTTCAGGTCCTGCAGGTTATACTGCGGCAATATATGCGGCTCGTGCTAACCTAAAACCTGTATTGTACCAGGGACTTCAACCTGGCGGTCAGTTAACGATAACTACAGAAGTTGAGAATTACCCCGGTTATCCAGATGGAATTCAAGGGCCGGATATGATGATAAATTTTGAAAGGCAGGCGAGCAGAATGGGCGCAGATATTCGTTACGGCATCGCTACCAAAGTGGACTTTATGGAAACCCCATATAAAGTTTGGATAGATGAAGAAAAAATAATTGAAGCTGACACAATTATTATAAGTACCGGCGCTTCGGCAAAATGGCTGGGGCTTGAAAGCGAACAGCGTTTAAATGGATACGGGGTTAGCGCCTGCGCCGTTTGTGATGGGTTTTTCTTTAAAGGAAAAGAGGTAGCAATTGTGGGCGCAGGAGATACTGCGGCCGAAGAAGCACTATATCTGTCAAAGTTGTGCAGTACTGTTCATATGATTGTGCGCCGGGATCAGATGAGGGCTTCGAAAATAATGCAGGAAAGAGTTAAGAAAACAGAAAACATCAAAATATATTGGAACTCCTCTACCCAGGAAGTGTTAGGCGAAAACAAGGTGGAAGGTTTAAGAATCCTTGATCACAGCATCCAACAAACTTTAGATATTCCTTTAAGTGCATTTTTTGTAGCCATCGGTCATAAACCTAATAGCGACGTTTTCAAAGGATGGTTAGAAATGGATGAAAGCGGTTATCTCGTAACAATTCCGGGAACATCAAAAACAAATGTGGAAGGTGTTTTTGCAGCAGGCGATATTCAGGATAAAATATACCGGCAGGCAGTTACAGCAGCAGGCAGCGGTTGTATGGCCGCTCTTGATGCTGAAAGATATTTAGCGCTGAAAGGATTATAAATATCATTTTAACCAAATAAAAAAGATCCGCTTTACCCGGCGGATTTTTTTATGTGAACTTTTAAAATAAATCTTATGATGCAGGTACACTTGAAGCAATTGAAATTATACGGGTACCATGGTTTGGACAAAGGCGAAGATGTTTTGGGAGGAGAGTATGAAGTATCGCTTACAGCTTCTTATACATCAACTGAAGTTCCCTTAGTCTCGATCGGGCAAACAATTGATTATACTGTTTTATACGAAATGGTCAAACAACGAATGCAAAAGCCAACACCATTATTAGAAACGCTGGCAACAGAAATTGCAAGTGAAATATTTGCCAAATTTTCTAATGCAGAGGAGGTGGTCATTTCAATATTTAAATTGCATCCGCCTATTAAAAACTTTCAGGGATCAGTAGGTGTAACGTATCAATTAAAAAGAGAAGAGAAATGAAATTGTTCGTATTAGTGATGTTAATGTTTTCAACACAGCTTTTCGCCCAGGATGTGAATGTGCTTTTAAAAGAAGCGCAAAACTTCGATAGAACTCTAAAAGAAGACTTTGCTTTTGATAAGTATAAACAGGTATTGGCACTCGATCCAAAAAATATGCATGCACTTATAAGAGGCGCTGAAATATCTGTGGCAGCAGGGTCGAGGCAAGGGGATAAAAAAATAAAGAAAGGTTTTTTTGAGACCAGTAAAGAGTATGCTGATAAAGCTTTAGCTGTTGATCCGAACAGTGCTGATGCAAACTACATCAGGGCTCTTGCTGCAAATAAGTTAGCTGAGGCTGAAACAGAAAATAAAAAAATGGTTGCTCATTTAAATGACGTTAGAACTTATGTTGATAAGGCGCTTTATATAAATCCCAATCATGCAAAAGCTAATTATGTGTTAGGTAAATGGAACTTCGACATGGTTAGTATGCCCTGGGCTAAAAAGGCAGTGGTGAAGGTTTCATCCAACAAAACGTCTAATGCTACAATTGAAGATGCGGAAAAGTATATGGAAAAGGCAAAGGCGCTTGAACCTTATTTTGTCATAAACTCACTTGATCTTGCTAAAGCTTACAAGTACGATAACAAACCCGCGAAAGCTATTGAAGTACTCAATCAACTTGTAAAGCTGCCTAATAGAACGGCAGATGATGCTAATCTAAAAGCTGAAGGGAAAAAGTTGCTCGCAGAGATGCAATAGCGCTTATAGGCCGCCTTATATTACAAAGAGTGGCAAGTGCAATCGCTTTTTGCAGGAAGAAAAAGGTTTCCGCCTTCTAATAAAACGTATAGTTATAGCTAAGCCTTATAGTTTTTGTATACTTGCATTCCCAATCTTATTTACATGGCTACAATGGCTTTTGGCATTTATTCTCCTGAAGGCGGCAATGCTACCATTACTAATAAACTTATAATTGAGATCAGCAATTCACATATGGCTTGTTTAGCTACTGCAAGCGATAATATGATAACAGACTTCGAGTTATATACTTTTAATAAAAAAGAAGCTTTAGATTTTGAAAAGCTATTTGTAGGTGTAGTTGCGAAATCTGAGGTGTTTAGTAAAACTTATAATGATACAAAGTTGTATATCAATAACGAATATGCTTTGCTGGTTCCGGCTGCAAAGTTTGATAAAGAAATATTAGACGATTTTTTGAATGTCGCTTTTGGTGAAGATCAAGATTCAATTCAACACTACGACTCTATTAATACTGGGCTAAATCTTATCACTGCATATCGGCTTTCGGGGGAATGTTTAAAAGTTGCTGATCATCATTTTAAACCCCAAAAGATTAAACATACTTTTACGCCGGTTATAGCTCGCCTTATTACAGACCCTTCTAATGTTACCCTTATTAAGGTTCAATTTTATCCTTTATATTTTATTGCAGTTGTAGTGAAGGAGGGAGCTCTCCAGTTTATACAATATTTTTTATATCAATCGTCCGATGATGTTCTTTATTACCTTCTTAGTATTAGTCAGCGGTTCAATTTAAAAACCCCTGATCTTACTATTAACGTAAGCGGAATGATAGATCTTAAGTCAGCATTATTTTCGCAACTGGAAAAATATTTTGGAAATATAGTTGTTGATGAGGCTGATAAAAGTAAGCTTCTTATTAATGTTGATGAATATCCTTCGCATTATTTTACTCCTTTTTTCAACCTTGCATTATGAGAATAATTTCAGGGAAATATGGAGGAAGAAAGATTAAGCCACCAGTAAAAATGTTGCATACCCGCCCGACGACGGACATGGCCAAGGAAGGGTTATTTAATATTTTGCAGAACCGCATGAACTTGGAAGGCATTAAAACACTTGATCTTTTTGGAGGTACAGGAAGCATCAGCTACGAACTTGCTTCGCGGGGTGCTTCTGACCTTACTGTTATTGAAAAAGATGCAGAAATGCATAGCTTCATTAAAAGCAATATGGAAATGCTTAAGGTAGAAAATTGTAAAGTAATCCGCCTCGAGGTTTTCTCATATCTTACAACATGTACCGAACAATTCGATTTTATTTTTGCCGGCCCTCCGTATGCACTTGGCACTATCGATGAATTGCCTAAAATTATCATTTCGAAAAAATTGATCGCCGAGGATGGTTATTTTGTTTTAGAGCATACGCCCCGGAATTCTTATGAAAGTTATCCAACCTTCGATTTTCAACGTAACTACGGAACAACTGTTTTTTCTTTTTTTAAAAATGATAATTAACCCCTTAGACACATAGAAGAAATTGTTTAAACTAAACTACTATGTGCCTTCTGTACCTATGGTTAAAAAATCAACAGCTTCTTTTAAAAGCCCCAACACAGATTAATTATTACAATGCAGAAACAACAACTTCGGGACATGTACAGTAAAAAGAGGTCAGAATTATCAGTGCAGGAGCGCAGCAAATTTGACGACCTGTTATTAATACAATTTCAACGATTGCCTTTTAAAAAAGTACAGGTGGTTCTCAGTTTTTGGCCAATGGAACAGCGCGCAGAAATGGATACACATCTGTACACCCGTTACTTATCGTATCTTATACCTTCGGCTAAATTCTGTTACCCTGTAATAGATCCATCTTCAAATTTTATGGATGCTTTTGAAGTTAACAACGATACGGAATTTGAAGAAAATAAATATGGTATAACTGAGCCTGTGAACGGAGTAAAAATTGATCCTTTGGAAGTTGACTTTATAATAATGCCTTTGTTTGCTTTTGATGAAAAGGGTTATCGTGTGGGTTATGGAAAAGGTTATTACGACAGGTTTATTGCCCGTTGCAAACCCAATGTAATAACAGTTGGGGTATCGTATTTTGAAGCAGTTGATAAAGTTGATGATACCCATCATTATGATGTACCTTTAAAATACTGTATCACTCCGTATAAAGTGTATGAATTTTAATTTCTACCTGCTAAAATCTTTCCGTATTCTTCTCTTCCCGTTTTCGCTTCTATATGGAATTGCTGTTATTTTCCGTAACTTTTTATATGATGCTAATATCATTAAAACTGTTTCTTTCAACCTGCCCATTATTGCTGTTGGTAATTTATCGGTAGGCGGTACGGGGAAGTCACCTATGGTTGAATACTTAATAAGGTTACTAAAGAACAGGTACGAAATAGCAACATTAAGCCGGGGGTACAAAAGAAAAACGAAAGGATATGCGTTGGCGAATAGGCAAACAACAGCTCTCGAAATTGGTGATGAGCCAATGCAGTTTCATGCTAAGTTTCCTGATGTTGCCGTTGCAGTGGGCGAGGAAAGAATAGTAGCAATACCTCAGTTACTCCATGATCGTCCTAATACGCAGGCTATAATTTTAGACGATGCATTGCAGCACCGCGCTATTTGTGCGGGCTTAAATATTTTATTAACCGAGTGCAGTAATCTTTTTACCCGCGATTTTTTTTTACCCACCGGCGATCTTCGTGACCAGCGCTCATCCTATCAAAGAGCACAAATTGTAATTGTAACAAAATGTCCACCAGACTTTTCTGAGGATGAAAAGAACAAAGTAAAAAAAGAGATCGATCTAAAACCAGGGCAACTCCTGTTTTTTACAGGCATTGAGTATTCAAAGGCATATCATATAATTACCAAACACGAAAGAGAAATTACAACAGATGATGAGATCTTGTTGGTATGTGGGATTGCTAATCCAAAGCCTTTAAAAAGCTATCTTGGTGCGCACTCAAAAGCATATTACGAGCAAACCTTTTCTGACCATCACATTTTTAGAATAGATGACCTGCAGGAAATTCAACAAAAACTAGACGATATACAGGCTGAAAAAAAAATGGTCATAACGACAGAAAAAGATGCAGTACGATTAGAGAAATTTAATGAGGAGCTACTCAAAATGCCCATGTTTGTTCTGCCTGTAAAACACTGCTTTCTTTTTAATGAGGGTACGCAATTTGATAATGCTGTAAATATTTATATTCAAAACTTTTCACGACACACATAACATTATGAGCAAAAAAGAAAAATCAACACGAAGCAAAAAACATGACCCCGATTTGCTAAAAGGCACACTTGAAATTACCCGCAGCGGTGTAGGTTATGTAGTGATCAATGGAGATGGGAGCGACATTTTAGTGAGGCCAGGAGATTTTAATACTGCTTTAAATGGGGATACAGTTAGAGTAAAAGTGTTGAAGGAAAATACAAGGAGCGGTAGGAAAGAAGGAAAGATTGCTGAAGTAGTAAGTCGTAAGCAGAGTGAATTTATTGGTCATTTACAGCTTAGTACCAACTATGCTTTTTTCGTTCCCGACTCTGATAAACCTATGCCCGATCTATATATCCCGCTTGATAAAATTAATGGGGCAAAAGATAAAGAAAGGGTTTTGGCAAGAATTACAAACTGGGACAAAGCAAATAAAAAACCGGAAGGTGAAGTAATACAGGTTCTTCTTGCAGAGCATGAAAGTGATATTGCAATGAAAGAGATTCTTGTTGAGAATGGTTTACCTTTGGCCTTTGAAGATGATGTAATGGAAGAAGCTGAGCGTTTACCTGATATAATTTCTGCTTCCGAAATTAAGAAGAGAAGGGACATGCGAGAAGTACTAACATTTACGATTGATCCGGTTGATGCAAGAGATTTTGATGATGCACTTTCGATTGAAAAAATAAAACCGGATTTGTATGAAATAGGTGTTCATATTGCAGATGTAAGCCATTATGTACAGGCAGGTTCTATTTTGGATGATGAAGCTTATAAACGTGCAACTTCTGTTTATTTGCCGGACAGGGTTAACCCGATGTTGCCAGAAAGAATATCGAATGAACTTTGCTCGTTGCGCCCAAATGAAGACAAACTTACTTTTTCAGCAGTTTTTCAAATGGACCTAAATGGTGATGTGAAAAAATTCTGGTTGGGGAAAACTGTTATTCATAGCGATCATCGCTTTACTTATGAAGACGTTCAGGACATAATTGAAAAGAAAGAAGGGCCTCATGTAAATGAAGTTTTATTATTGAATGATCTTGCTCAGGGCTTTAGGGCAGAAAGATTTAAGCAAGGGGCAATAAATTTTTCATCTACCGAAGTGCGGTTTAAGCTTGATGAAAAAGGAACGCCAATTGGAATAATCGTGAAGGAAAGCAAGGAAGCACACCAGTTGATTGAAGAGTTTATGCTGCTTGCTAATAAAACAGTAGCTGAACATGTTTCTAACGTAAAGGTTAGCAAGAAAGAAGTTCCTTTTCCCTATAGGATTCACGATGTTCCTGACGAACAAAAGTTGACACCCTTTATTGCATTCGCTACAAAGTATGGTCATAAGTTCGACACTTCTTCGCCCGAAAAAATTGCTTCAAGCTTTAACCAGATGCTCGAAGATGTGAAGGGTAAACCTGAGCAGCATGTTCTGGAGACATTAGGAATCCGTACTATGGCTAAAGCCGTTTATTCGGCTGATAATATTGGGCATTACGGTTTAGCTTTCGAATATTATTGTCACTTTACCTCGCCAATCCGCCGTTATCCTGATGTAATAGTTCATCGTGTATTAGAGAGCTGCCTTGAGGGTAAACCCTTCTTTGATAAGAAGATGGAAGAGAAGTGTAAGCATTGCAGCGATATGGAAAGAAGCGCAATGGACTGCGAAAGGGCTGGTAATAAATACAAGCAGGTTGAGTTTTTGAAAGAGCATTTAGGTGAAGTTTTTTTAGGCGTGGTAAGCGGTGTTGCAGGCTTTGGTTTCTGGGTGGAAACAGTGGAGCATAAATGCGAAGGACTTGTTTCAATAACAAGCCTTACCGATTATGATGATTTTCGTCTGGTTGAAGGAGATTATAGTTTAGTTGGTCGCCGGAGTGGTCGTAAGTTCAGGATGGGAGATAAGGTATATATTAAGGTAATATCCGGTAACCTTGCTAAGCGGCAACTCGATTTTGAATGGGTGCTGAAGCCTGATGAAGATGATTTGAATGAGGATACTACACCTGCTATTAAGAAAAGCAGGAGTAAGGTAAGAAAGAAGAAGAATGATTAAATTTGAGTAAAATGAGATTGTATGAGTGAAGCAAAGAATATAATGGAAGAAAAACTTCTTGAAAGTTCCCGTAAATTACCTCCCGAATTATTTATTGAATTAATAGCATATGCAGATGCACTTGCGAATAAAGAAAGCAGTAAGATTGAATTTATTAATAGCATGAGAAAGTTAAGTGAAGAAGCTCAAAAGCACGGATTAACTGAAGAGATTCTTAGGGAAATACTTGAACGTGAAGATTAGCCATGTTACTGATTTTTGATACAAACACCATTGTAAGTGCTTCTTTGTTTTTCAATTCTAAACCAGCCGTAGCATTAAGAATTGCTAAACTTAAATTTAGAATACTAGTTTCTGATACTATTGTACAAGAAATAAAATCTGTGTTTTTAAGAGAAAAATTTGATAAATATCTTTCCTTAGAAAACCGGATGGAATTCTTATCTAATTTTTTAATTAAGACTCAAAAAATTGCTGTTACATCTGTGATCACTGATTGCCGTGATCCTAAAGACAATAAATTTCTTGAGCTTGCAATAGATGGAAATGCTGATTATATAATCACCGGCGATCCTGATCTGCTCATTTTGCATCCTTATCGTGGCATTTCTATCGTGACTCCTTCTCAGTTTTTATCAATCCTCACTGCTTAAAAGTAAAGAAAGCACGAATGGTGTTTATTGATATTTTTGCCATCTAAGCTTAATACTGCATGCATTCTTTCCAGGAACTCTCCGTTGATTTTACCAGGCATTTTAATGTTCGGCTTTTCCCCCTTCAACCTCAATCGTTATACGATCCCTGCGAATATTTTCTGACAATGGGCGGCAAGCGCATTCGTCCTGTAATGTGTTTAATGGGGAATGAATTGTTTGACGAAATATTACCGGATGCATTTGAAGTAGCAACTGCAGTAGAATTATTTCACAACTTTACTTTAATACATGACGATATAATGGACAAAGCGCCACTAAGGCGTGGCATGGATACGGTGCATACAAAATTTGGTGAAAGCACTGCTTTGTTAAGTGGCGATGTAATGCTTATTCAGGCATACGAACACCTAAACAAAGTTAGAACTACCTACCTGCACAAAATACTTGCGCTGTTTAATAAGACCGCTGCTGAAGTTTGCGAAGGGCAGCAATTAGATATGGATTTTGAGAAGACGGAGTTTGTAACGTTTGACGATTACATAAAGATGATCGGTTTAAAAACATCAGTTTTAATGGCGTCGAGTTTAAAGATGGGAGCAATATTAGGTGGTGCCGGTGGAAGTAATGCAGATCATTTATACCAGTTTGGACTAAACCTCGGCATTGCCTTTCAGGTGCAGGACGATTACCTTGATGCTTTTGGCGATCCTCAAAAATTTGGTAAACAGGTAGGCGGGGATATTCTTGCAAATAAGAAAACTTTTTTAATGATCCATGCATTAGATGTAGCAAACGAAGATCAAAAAAATGAACTGAACGATTTATTGAAAGTGAATGAACCTGATAAAGTGGAAAGAGTACTTTCTATTTTTGAGATTTGCGGGGTAGATGAATGGGCGCGGCAATTAAAAGAGAAATATATAGCTGTTGCTTTTCAGCATCTTGAAGATATTGCAGTAGTTTCTGTTCGCAAAAAGCCTTTACATGATTTAGCAAACTTTCTTGTTCATAGAGATTATTAGCGTTGATAGGTAAATCAAACTTTCCATATTTTATCTACTTTCAAGCTTTACCAAAACTAATTCTGAATGGCACATCCGTTGTTTCGTAAAAAATCGATTGATAAAATTTTAGCCGACGCAGAAGCTGGTTTAGTGGATGGCCATACTGATTTGAAGAGAGTGTTAGGTGTACGTGATCTTACTTTTATGGGCATTGCTGCTGTTATTGGAGCAGGTATATTCAGCAGTATTGGTAAAGCGTGTTTCGATGGCGGTCCCGGTGTAATTTTTTTATACATTTTTACAGCAATAGCCTGTGGCTTTGCCGCTTTATGTTATGCTGAATTTGCTTCAACCGTGCCTGTTTCGGGTAGTGCTTATACTTATTCTTATGTAACCTTCGGCGAAATTTTTGCGTGGATAATCGGGTGGGATCTTTTAATGGAATATGCGATAGGAAATATTGCCGTAGCCATATCATGGAGTGATTATTTTACCGGACTGTTAGATAAGGCAGGTATACATATTCCTGGTTGGCTTACCATGGATTATACAACAGCCCATTATGGATATAACGAAGCTTCTGCATGGATAACTCAGGGACAAACACTTCAATCTATTGATCCGGGTATTCTTTATAGACATAATGCCTGGATGCAGGCTCCGCAGTTGTTTGGGATGCATGTAATAATGGATTTGCCTGCATTACTAATTGTTGTACTTATTACTTATATCGTTTTTATAGGTATTAAAGAATCCCGTTCGGCAAGTAATATTATGGTCATTATTAAGCTTGCCGTTATATTCCTTATTATTGTTTTAGGCGCATATTATGTCAACCCTGTTAACTGGTCTCCGTTTGCACCTAATGGAGCAGCAGGAATTTTAAAAGGAGTATCCGCAGTATTCTTTGCTTACATTGGTTTCGATGCCATTTCCACTACGGCTGAAGAATGTAAAAATCCACAACGCGATCTTCCGCGGGGCATGATCTACTCTCTCATTATCTGTACCATTTTATATGTGCTGCTTGCCCTGGTGCTGACGGGTATGGTACATTATACAACATTAAATGTGGGTGATCCGCTGGCATTGATCTTTGAAGCAAGAGGATTAAAATGGATTTCGGGTATTGTAGGCGTAAGTGCTATTGTCGCCACTGCAAGTGTGTTACTGGTTTTCCAGTTAGGCCAGCCCCGGATATGGATGAGCATGAGTCGTGATGGATTGCTGCCAAAAATATTTTCTAAGCTGCATCCCGTGTATAAAACGCCATCATTCTCAACAATATTAACGGGGTTATGTGTGGCTGTTCCTGCAATGTTCCTCAACCTGGATGTTGTGCTGGCGCTTACAAGTATCGGAACTTTATTTGCTTTTGTTTTGGTTTGTGCCGGCATACTCGTTTTACAAAAGCAACCTAACAGACCTGCTTCAAAGTTTAAGGTGCCCTTCATCAACGGCAAGTACATTATTCCTGCAGCATTTATTATATCGGTTATCATAATCAGTTATTTTGCTCCTGCGCATTTTATAAATATTTTTTCTAAGGAAGGGTTTCCAATGATGATATTCTGGATTGTAGCAATCATAGTTGCTGTATTGTCTTTTACAAAAGAATTTTCTCTAATACCTGTACTCGGTTTAATCAGTTGCTTTTATCTTATGGCTCAGGAAAGCCACACAAACTGGCTGAGGTTTTTAATCTGGCTTGCCATTGGTTTAGTTGTTTATTTCACTTATGGATATCGTAAAAGTAAACTGGCAATAAATGCAGTTGGGTAATTTAGAAAGCAGGAACTTAATTCCTTCCACACATAATTACTGCTTACGTACACACCTTTTTTAAATTCTTCTGATAATACCACTCAAAACTTTGGACATCTAAATAACCTTAACCTAACTGCTTCTTATCTTTGGCGCATGGAGAACATTTCAGGTTACCTTGAAGAGAAGTGGAAACAATTAACGGCATTTTCGAAGAAGGAAGAAGTAAAAGCCAGGTTATGGAATGAGATAGTAGAATGTTATACGGAACGCTACCGTTTTTATCATGATCTTAATCACCTTGCAGATTTATTTTCTTCACTTGAAAGATTTATGCCGCGCATCAATCAACCGGCAATAGTAGGATTTTCTATCTTTTATCACGATATAGTTCACGATACTTTCCGTCAGGATAATGAAGAGAAAAGCGCATTAAAGGCGCGGGAGGATTTGCAGCAATTAAATATCAACAGGTCGTTGCTTCACAATATTGAAGAATTTATTCTTGCTACAAAAGGACATATAATCCCTAAAAACTATCTGCTCGAAAACGATCTGTCTTTTTTTCTCGATTTTAACAGTTCTGTCTTGGGCGTTAAGTGGGAGGATTATTTCATGTATAGTTACCGGATACGAAAGGAATATAACCAGTTTCCTGATGATAGATTTAAAGATGGTCGCAGGCATGCACTTGAGCAAATAGCAAATAAACAGGTTCTTTTTTTTACGCCTGAGTTGCACCAGCTTTTTGAGGAAACAGCGAGGCAGAATATTAACAGGGAACTAAGCCTTTTGCAAAGTAATTAGTATTTGCGCCCTTTTGTTATCAGTAACTTTGCGGCAATAATTAAGATAATGAAGTACGAAGTTGGTGACGATATTGTTGTGCTTCACAGTAATGATGAAGGAAAAGTTGTGGAGATTATTAACGAGAAAATGGTGCTAATAGAAGTGAAGGGTGTAAAGTTTCCGGCTTATATGGATCAGATTGATTTTCCGTATTTCAAACGTTTTTCGGCTAAAAAACTTGTTCCCGAAAAGAAGCCAAAGGTGTATGTTGACCAGGTGCAAAAAGAAAAGCGAAGAGATGAGGTAAAGATTGATGATGGCATCTGGCTTACCTTATTTCCAAAGTTTGAAACAGATGTTTTTGGCGATGATCTAGTTGAGCTGTTTAAAGTATATCTTATCAACCGTACTTCTCTTGGGTATGAATTTACGTATAGACTAAATTTTTTTGGTAAGACTGATTTTGACATCACAAGTGATATTTTGCCTAACAAGGATTTTTATTTGCATGATGTAAAGTTTGACGACCTTAACGATAATCCATCTTTCGATTTTGAATTTAACTTATTAAATCCCGAGAAGAATAAAGCTGATTTTTGTGAAGCGCATTTCAGGATTAAGCCAAAGCAGTTGTTTCAAAAGATAGAAGAACTTAAAGAGAAAAACCTGCCATCCCTTAATCATCGCTTAATAGAAAAATACCCGGATAAACCTTACGAAGACCCGGGAATTGATGTATCGAAACTTGCCGCAAAAGGTTTTAAAGTGTATGATGCAGGTAAGGCAAGGCAACACCTTGAGGATGCAAGAAGTGTGGTGGACCTGCACATTGAAAAGATAACCGACAACTGGAAAAACATGAGCAGCTTAGAAATTATTACGCTTCAATTGAAGGAATTTGAGAAGTGGTTTTATTTATCTGTTGCACATCACCAGGCAAGTTTGATAGTAATTCATGGGGTAGGAAAGGGCAAGCTAAAAGAAGAGATACACGATATTTTAAAAACAAAGAAAGAAGTAAAAACCTTCATCAATCAATATGATCCTCGCTTTGGATATGGGGCAACAGAAATTTTTTTTCAGTATTAGAAGAAGAGAAGATAGGAGATAGAATTTAGGAGTTAGAATAAAGTGGATTAACATGTCAACACCTCAACCAACCAACTTTTTTACCTTTGCATACTACCAACCGAGCTATCGCCTTTGTAAAAAGGGGAGGAAAGTCCGGACAGCGCAGAGCAACCTACCGGTGAATAGCCGGCTATTTGTTATGTAAGCTTGTCGAAGCATAACAGATAAGAGACAGTGCCACAGAAAATAACTACGGGTTTTTCATTCCCCTCCTTCGGGAGGGGTTTGGGGAGGTCCCGTAAAGGTGAAAATGTAGGGTAAGAGCCTACGATACTTGTAAGTAATTACAGGTAAGGGTAAACCTTAGGTGCTGAAATGCCACGTATAGGATGGGATGAAGGCTGCTCGTCTAACGTTTTCTGTAAAAAGAAGACACCATCCAGGGTAGGCAGAAACAGGTTCCGGGTAACCGGGATCGCAGATAAATGATAGCATTGGAACAAAATCCGGCTTATGAGTTGGTAGTATTATTTCCTCCCGTTTATACGGGAGGTTTTTTTTATAAGACAGTTTTAGGAGATCTTATTGGATTAGGAACCTAAACAAATTTTATCTCGGTTGATCATGTGTTTTAATTTTCTTTCTCTTTGCAATTGTCGCTAACATTGTACTTTATAGGCTGATGAAACCTCTTATCGTTATACTTCTTCTTTTTGTTTTCGCATACCTGCAGATGGGTTTTTACCTGCACGCTATAAAGTTACGTGCGGAAGCAAGATTTGAATTTAAAGAAAAGCTGGAGGCTTCAATTGCCGAATTTGATCTGGATATTTTTGAGTGGAATGCGATAAAGGAGAGTGTAAGCTGGGAAGAAGAAGGCAAAGAATTTTGGCTGAAGGGACAGTTATATGATGTGGTAACGCAAAAGACAGTTAATGGCAAAAAATACATTTACTGCCTCAACGATACAAAAGAGGAACAAATAGTTGAGCAACAATTAAAGCTGACCAGCAATTCAAACAGCAGCGACAAAAATCATAAAACAATAAAATAAAGCTTACCTGACTTTCTCTTATTTCCTGATGATGTGGAAGCTGTTGCAGCAATTAAACCTGTGAAGTACTCTTTTAAGAAAAATAAAGAACTCCGTCGATACTTTCGGCCTGCCTTACCTCCTCCGCAAGCCTTAATAACGTTTATCCTTTTTAATTTTTAGCACAGCATCTTTTGTATTTATTGCAAAAGCACTACAGCAATAAATCCGACAATTACTATTATTGTTTTTTTCATAATTCTTATAAAGTTTCAAAGTAAGTAAAAATCTATCAAAAATAATAAAGGATATAATTAAATACTGAAGCTGAATTATTCTAAGTTCTAAGATGGAACAAAAAATATTACGAATTCTTAGGACAAAACCTTTTATCCTAAGTGCCTTACTCTATTTTCTTCAAAATGCCATAAGCAGTGAAAATATTATTACATTTATACATTAAAAATCTCCCGATACCTTAAGTGGATTTAATATTAATCCCGCTGCAAATTTCCCTATTAACAGTTCGAGTTTATGAAGCAGAGCTATACATTTCGATGGAAAAATTTACTGTTAATCGTTTTTCTGTTTTTTAGTATGAAATCGTTTTGCCAGCCGCTTAGCTGTCCTGAAAACATTGGCTTCGAATTAGGATCGTTTACGAATTGGGATGCATTTGCCGGAAGGATTAATGCATCCGGTGTTGTAACTGTTACGCCAACACAACCTCTTTCTACCAGGCATACACTTTTACAAAATACCTACCCTCAATTAAAAGACCCTTATGGAGATTTTCCTGTAAACTGCCCTAACGGAAGTGGCTATTCAATTCAGTTGGGCAATAGTGCAACAGGTTCGGAGGCCGAACAATTAAGCTATACTTTTAAAATTCCTGATAACCAGGATAACTACAGCATCATTTATAATTACGCGGTAGTACTGCAAAACCCAAATCACCAGGATTACCAGCAGCCTAAGTTCAACTCTAAAGTTTTCGATGTTACCTCTGGTCAATATGTGCAATGTGGCTCTTTTGAATTTGTAGCTTCTGCAAATTTGCCCGGCTTTCAATTATCTAAGGTGGGTACTAATATTTATTATAAACCCTGGTCTCCAATTACTATAAACTTATATGGTTATGCAGGCAAAACCATTCGGATCGAATTTACTAATAATGACTGCACTTTGGGCGGACATTTTGGTTATGCATATTTAGATGTTAATGAAAACTGCTCTTCGCCTATTTCGGGAAACACTTATTGTAACGGAGCCAATTCTCTTACCCTGACAGCGCCGTTTGGTTTCCAGGAATATCGTTGGTACACTGCTGATTTTTCGCGGGTGTTAGGAACAGAAAATATATTAAAAATAACGCCGCCACCACCGCCCAATACTTCTTATGTTTTAGAGATAGTTCCTTTTCCGGGATTAGGATGTCTTGATACACTCTCTACAACTGTTCAACTATCACCTGAAGGTTTCAATCTCAATGTAATCGAGTCGATAGTTGGATGCGTGTCAACCGGTGTTGATCTTACCGCAAAAATGGTGACAGACGGAAGTACACCCAACTTAACCTATTCTTATTTTTTAGATGCAAACCAGAGAGAATACTTGGCTACTCCTAAAGTAGTAACAAGCAGCGGCACCTATTATATAAAGGCTGTTAACGCTACGGGTTGTAATGATATGAAGCCCGTTAAGGTTATTATTACAGATCCTCCTAACATCGTTGTTAAAAACCCTCAACCTGCCTGTACTCCTAATACTGTTGACTTAACATCGCCTTTAGTAACTGCAGGCAGTGCAGCCGGTTTAAATTATAGCTATTGGAAAGATGCTGCTGCCACCAGTATTTTACCTAATCCTGATGCCGTAACTTCTAATGGCACCTATTATATTAAAGGAACTTTTGCAGGAGGTTGTTCTAAAACTGTGCCTGTAACAGTCACCATCGGCACTGTTCCCCGTTTGGTAATAAATAACCCAACAGCCTGTGGAAAAGTAGACCTAAAAGCTACAGGCGTAACAAGAGGAAGCGACATAGGCTTAACCTATTCTTATTGGATAGACTCTGCAACTTCCGTATCTCTGCCAGAAGCAAATGCTGTTACAAGCAATGGCAATTATTATATAAAAGCAACTTCTTCTTTAGGATGTTCTGCAGTTAAGCCCGTGGAAGCTACTGTAAACTCTGTCCCTGTTTTTACGGTTACCAGTCCTATAGTTGTTACATATCCCGCAACTGCCGATTTAACTTCATCTGTATCTCCACGGGCGGGTTTAAATTATTCTTTCTGGAAAGATCAGCAAGCTACTGTACTTCTGCCCCGCCCTAACGCTATTGATATAAATGGCACATTTTATATTAAGGCAACTAACGAAAATGGCTGCTCAATTAATCAGTCTGTTACAGTTGTTATAGATGCACCCCC
This sequence comes from Chitinophagales bacterium 62-2, assembly GCA_002050375.1. Classification (GTDB taxonomy): domain Bacteria; phylum Bacteroidota; class Bacteroidia; order Chitinophagales; family Chitinophagaceae; genus Segetibacter. The sequence goes on along the minus strand of MWYU01000703.1, from coordinate 1,217 downwards.
CGATCCAAAAATAACTGCACCCACAGCTTTTTCACCTAATAAAGACGGCATAAATGATCTTTTTAAAATTAGCATTGCAGGTGAGGCGAGGGTAAAAGCAATTAGAATTTATAACAGGTGGGGCCAGGTAGTTTTTGAAGCTAATACTATAAACGATTATTGGGATGGAAGTGCAAAAGGAAAAGAACTTCCAGTGGGTACTTACTACTGGGTTTTTGAAGGAACAGACAGATACAAGGAGAAGAAAATGACCTCATCGGGTTCTGTTACTTTGATTAGATAAGAATGGCTTTGAGAAAATCGATTCTAAATATTATAGGCATTTAGAAATGATACTGCTTTAGTTTCTATGCAAATAAAAAACAACCTTCACATACGGAAGGTTGTTTTTGTTATAATTCCGATTATATAAGTCACTTACTTTCTTGTATCTAAATTCAACTTTAATCTTGCAAAATAATAAGCCCCGTTAAAGCCCATTTGCTGTACACGACGGCTATAAAGAAACCGGCCAAGACTCTGATTGCTGCTGTGTAATTGTATGTCGGGATAAACATTAAATAAGTTGTTTACTCCAATAGTAGCAGTTACTGATTTAACCAGATCGTAAGAGAACGAAATATCAGTAACTGTTTTGGCTGCAAATATTTGATCTGAAGTTTCTTTCTGGTTTGTAAAAGCATTTGTAATGAAAGTGGTGGGAGTAGCAGGATTGATAGTCGGATCAAGATATTCGACATCGCCAAAACGAACCAAACGCAGCAGAGCTCCAAACTTACTGTATTTGTAACTTAAGGTAAGGCTTGTTTTATTTTTAGGATTTGCTACTTCTATACGGCTTTGGTCTTCGCGGTTAAAATAGTTTCCTAACTGCCCGCCGTTAGCCAAAATATCAGATGCACGAATAATAAGTTTACCATTATCATCTTTCTTTACTTCATTATCGATGAATGTAGTGGCAGCTGTTGCGCGAATAGAATGTTTGCCCAGAAACTTCCTCGAGTAAGAAACCACAGCTTCTAACCCTCTTGCCCGTGTATCAATTGCATTAGTAAAGAAGTTAGCGGTTGTTGCTCCGTTTGCATCAAGTATTGCTTTTATTACCGCATTATTAGCTCCGGTAAAGTTATTAGTGAGAATGATTCTGTTTTTTAAACTTTCCGGTAAGCATCTACTGTTATTTCCAATCCTGTTAATGGTTGTGCCGTTAATCCTAC
>MWYU01000267.1 GCA_002050375.1 Chitinophagales bacterium 62-2 | reverse complement strand
ACATTATGCTAATTCATTTCGGAGGCTCGTACTAAAGAGTTGATAAAACTAATAATCGATTCTGTCCGGTAAAAAAGCACATTAGGTGATTGTCACGAGGCATGGATGAACGGGTATATTTGCTACTTGCTAAAAATTTCGTTTAACAAAGTTGCAAGGCGAACACCTGCCTGAAGCAGTCGGCGGTTAAGAGTAGCTATATGATTGAAATTGTATTGATAGCTAAGCCTTTGGTTTGGTTGTTTGATCTCGGTACGTAATTGCTGGCCGATCTCGTAAGATTGGTATAACCATTCGTTCATATTTTCTGCCTGCCATTTCTTTTTAAGTGCTGCATTAGGATGGTTAATAGCCCTGGTGTATTCTGTATAGCTTAATTGCTGAAACTCTATTAAATGCTCATCCCACATTCTGTGCAAATTCGAAGGTTCGTTAAACCAGGAAACCCTAATGGTATTACCGCCAAGATCTGATTTCCCACCCACGTGCATTGGCTGATGGATATCGCCAACAAAATGTATAAGTAACTTCAGGAAGAACGCTTTTTTATCGTTCGGTAAATTTTTTTTCTTTAGTTCTTTTACAAGGAAGCTAGTTCTGGTGTATAAATCTACGGCTGTATCCTTATTCAGATAATCGAGTACGTCTTTATGACTTAAGCCTGAATCAAGATTTATGTAGTGCCAGCTGTCGAGGTGTTTAAATGAAGAGTCTGATTTAATAAAATCGGCCCAGTTGCTAACCATAGCGACAGACTCTATTCCTAATATTTTAAGGATTTTTGCACGTGCAGTTGTGTTTAAATATTTATCTGCAATTTCACCTACTACCCTATGGCCTATAACTCCCCATGCCATAGTTTGAAACGGCAGATAAAAAAATAATCCGATGAGTAATAATTTCTTAAAAACAGTCTTTTGCATTTTACTTCAGCTAACGTTTATGCTTGTGTCGGCCAAATGTATATTATTATTGTTGCAATAATTAAAATGCATAACGAATGGGGCAATAAGGCAATTGCTCATGAACCATGTCTACCAATGTTTCAACTAAATCTCCTTTGAAACCTCGTTTATACCTGACGTTTCTGCCTCCGGTCTGGCTGTATTTAACTTCCTGCAATTCGGGCCTCCATAATACTTCTTCGGCTTTTGGATGCCAGCCCATATTCACTTCATGCAATTGCTGGTTATGTGTTAGAAAGATAATTTCAGCAATCAATTGTTTTTTACTTTTCTCGTTCAGCTTATCATTTATCTCATCAAACAATATCTGCCAATCGTCTATCCAGCCTTCGTAAAAAATCACCGGCGAAAAGTTTACATTCACTTCGTAGCCTGCATCTACAAAATCATTTATTATGTCGATGCGGTGGCTAATAGGTGAGGTACGAACGTCCACGAGTTTACTCATCTTATGCGGCATCAAGCTAAAACGAATACGTGTTTTTAACTGGGGATCGTAAGTAAGCATTTCCCTGTTTACAAACTTGGTAGCAAAAGTAAGTTTAGCATTGGGTATCTCTTTAAAGAGGTTCATCATGTCTTTTACGTTATCGCAAATTGCAGCATCGGCGCTACAGTCTCCGTTCTCGCCTATTTCGTACACCCAATACTGATCGTCAATATGGTCGGGCGCTTTCAACTCACCTTGTTTAGCGGCATGGCGACGCAGGTAATTACATATCTGGTCGATGTTTACGAAAACAGAAATGGGATTGGCAAAACCTTTTCTGCGGGGAACATAACAGTACGAGCACGACATAGTGCAACCATTAGATTGAGAGGGCGCTACCCAATGAGAACTCCTGGTGTTCGCCCTGCAGCTTAACGACTTTTTAATGCCTAGCACAAGAACATTTCTTTTAATCTTCGTCCAGTCTTCAATGGAACCCTGGTTACCGTGAAGTTCAGGAATCTTCCAGTGAGAGGGAACTTCTATAAGATTTGCTTCAGGGTATTTTGCCAGTATTTCCTCTCCGCGTTTATAATTACGCACTTCGGGTTCCAGGTATATTTCTTTTATATCAAGAAGATCTTCGACGGTTTTATTATGCAGCATACAAATGAACTTTATACGATAAAACATTAGCACTTACAGAAGGGTCTGTACATCTAGAAAACATTATTACTAACCCTTGA
>MWYU01000251.1 GCA_002050375.1 Chitinophagales bacterium 62-2 | reverse complement strand
ACCAAAAATGCACGCCTGAAGCCAGTGTAGTGATAGGCGAATATTGTACGAGATTATGCGAGATTGAAGGTTTCATGGGGCATAAAGAACAGGCGGCTTTAAGGGTAAGACGATATAGTAAAGTGCCTGAAACAGTTGAGGAGTAATATCGATAAGTGATCGGGGAGAAACGAACAGACCTAGTTCTATTCCGCATTGCTATTACCCATTGGGGTTATTGATATAATCAGACATCACATTCCAGCTTGCCATATGGATATATTAATCATTCTTTTTGCTTTATTGTTCTTAATATTTGTAGCATACAGAGGCTTTAGTGTTATTCTTTTTGCCCCGATTGCTGCATTGATAGCAGTATTACTTACAAGCCCTTCACTGGTTCTTCCTTTTTATTCATCCATCTTCATGGAGAAAATGGTTGGCTTCATCAAGTTGTATTTCCCTGTATTCCTGTTAGGGGCAATATTTGGTAAAGTGATAGCGATGTCAGGCTTTGCCAAGTCAATAACCCGATCAATTGTAACCATGTTTGGTGGAGAGAAAGCAATAGTGGCAATTGTTCTGGTAGGCGCCATCCTTACTTATGGAGGAGTCTCTTTATTTGTTGTAGCCTTTGCGTTATATCCCTTTGCTTCAGAACTTTTTAAAGCAGCAGACATACCAAAAAGGTTAATACCGGCAACAATTGCATTAGGTGCGTTTACATTTACAATGGATGCTTTCCCGGGATCCCCGCAGATACAAAATATAATTCCGACTGCCTTTTTTCATACCGATGCTTGGGCAGCTCCATGGCTTGGTTTACTGGGAGGTTCCTTTATTTTCGTTTGTGGAGTTTTCTACCTGCAATGGCAAAAAAGAAAAGCAGCTAAAGCAGGTGAAGGTTACGGAAAAGATCATTTAAATGAACCGATTGAAGTGGCAACTGAAGGACTGCCAAACCCTTTAATAGCAATACTTCCGCTTGTGTTAGTTGGGATATTCAATAAAGTATTTACTTCAATGATTCCTTTTTATTATGGAAAATCGTTTGACTTTACTGTCATTGGTTTAAAAGACATTCCAACTGTTGATGTTTCAAAGCTTACAGCCATATGGGCCGTAGAAGGAGCGTTACTAATTGGCATAGCCACCGTATTAATTCTTGCGTTTGGTAGAATAAAAAAGACATTTAATACTGAGGTAAATCTTTCTATTGGTGGTGCCCTGTTAGCTACCCTTAATACTGCTTCTGAATATGGGTTTGGTGGGGTAATTGCCGCCTTGCCAGGTTTCAAAGCAGTAAGTGCCGGCATTGCATCAACCTTTAAAGACCCTCTTGTAAACGAAGCAATAACCATTACAACACTTTCAGGTATTACAGGTTCAGCTTCAGGGGGGATGAGTATTGCACTTGCTGCAATGCATGAAACATATTTAACGCAGGCTGCACAATTGGGAATACCTAACGAAGTGTTGCATAGAGTTGCCTCGATGGCAAGCGGAGGAATGGATACACTGCCACATAATGGCGCTGTTATCACCTTGCTTGCAGTTACCGGGTTAACACATAGGCAGTCTTATAAAGATATCTTTGTAATGACAGGCTTCAAGACAGCAGGAGTATTTTTAATCATTTGCCTGTACTACATATTCGGGATTATTTAAAAGATGAAGATTTATTCATTGCATTATAAATGAATTGTTAGAATTAAAATTGATTTAATTAGTAAATAAAAAATTATGGGAAGCCTACACCTCCCAATCCTGTAATAAGTACTGTTTGCCCTAACATTATTTTGGCTGTATTTATAACGGCTCCTACCCCAGTCATAACTGCGCAGCCAAATAAAGCAGCTATATCAAACGGTAAGCTTTTGTCAATCCTTACTACTGACTTTCTCGAAACCACTGCATACTCAGCAAACCCTGAAACGCCCATGTGATGATGAATATGCTTCTGCTGATGATCGTACAATCTTATACCATCACCTAATAAAACTCCTTTATTATTAGCGGCAACGCCATTCTCACAAAGTGCAGGACGAGCCGTCATACAAGGCATACAATGGCCACAAATTGGGACAAATGAAAACACAACATGATCGCCTGCAACTATATCTTTTTACACCGTTACCAATCTCCACTACTTCTGCTGCAGCCT
>MWYU01000263.1 GCA_002050375.1 Chitinophagales bacterium 62-2 | reverse complement strand
CTTATTATCCCGAGGTCATGTACCGCATGTTCCTTCGACACTATAAATTCTGCCGTTTTAAATGGTTTATATCCCATAAAATCAACCTGCGCATAATATCTTCCGTAGTTCAATTCAATAGAAAAATTTCCTGCTTCGGTCGCAACACTTTCAGTTTCTAATTTCTTTTCCTGGCTATTAAATATTCTTATTCCTGAAAAACTTAAAGGTGTAGTGGACAACGAGTCAAACGTCTTACCTTTTACGATTGCCCTTTGTGATTGGGCTGATAAGTTAATAGAGATAAAGATAAAACTTAGGAGAAAAAGGCAAGGCTTGCGAAAAGATAGCTTCCGGTAAATATTGTTCATAAATAATTGAGCAAAAAATTTGTATTTAGTTGTTGTACCGGATGCGGTAAATGCTGCCCTTTGCATCATCAGTAACATAAAGAGACCCATCCTGCCCCTGGGCTAAACCGCAAGGTTTATGCTGGTCTGAGCCGGTAAGGAAACCGTCAGCAAAAACTTCCCAGTTACCGGAGGGTTTACCCCCTTTAAAAGGCACGAAACCTACCAAATATCCTTTTTTCAATTCTGCTGATTTTGCATGAAATGCAATGAAGGCTCCTTCCTGGTACTTCGCGGGAAATTTGTTGTTCGTGTAGAATAACAAACTATTGGGTGCAAGGTGAGCGGGAAAAGCGACAATCGGATTAAGAGCATCTGGCTTGCCTGTTTTTTTGCCATCGCCACCATATTCGGGCGAAAGGATTTTTTTATGCTGAAAATGGTCGTAGTACACATAAGGCCATCCGCCGGTAGAACCCTTGCGTACTTCATACATTGTTTCGGCAGGCAAAAGTCCACTTTGTTCTGCTGTGTAGTATTGAGGGAACAGATCATGTAAGTTGTCTCTGCCATGCTCCATAATGAATAAAGAATTGGTTTTGCTGTTCCAGTCAAGTCCTACCGCATGTTTAAAACCGGTAGCATAGCGAACGCCGTCTTTATATTGTTGGTTCAGCTTATTTGTTTTAAACTGCCAGATACCACCAACAGAGTCAAGTAACGGGCATGGATTAGGGGCTTGTCTCGAACCCGTATCTACAAGGCAGGAACCGAGATACGAACCGACGTTTACATAAATATTGCCGCTGTTATCAACTGCAATAGTTTTTGCGTTATCCCTTCTTCTGTTTACCAAACCTACAATAATCTTTTCGGGTGCATTAGGATTAACAACCTCACCATTGTTATTTAATTTATAACGATACACATCATCATTCGATGAAGCATATAGATAGTCATTTCTGATATAGATGCCCGTTCCGGGATAATCGCCAAATGCGGCTTGTTCAACAAACTTCCCGTCTTTTTCTTTCAGGTAAATGATTCCCTTACCATCTTTTAGTCTGGACAGCTTTACGTACAAGCCACCTTGTTTGTTAACTGCTATATGTCTTGCGCCCGGGAGGCTGTCAGCAACAACAGTTGCAGTAAATCCGTCGGGAAGCAACATGTTTGTAGCTGCAGGAGTTTTAGTTGTTATAACAGCAGCATTATTAGCTGTTTGGGCAAATGCATACTGGGTTATTGCGAAAGACCCAATGATAAGAAGGAGTTTAGAAAGTGTTTTTTTCATATTGCAATTTACTGCGTGCAAAGGTATCATCAACGACATTAATAGTAACTGCGCAATTTTTAGTTCTGTTACACCTGCATATAAGTTAAAGGGGAAGTTGCTGCATTTTAATTTGATACTTGTATCAGGTTTTTATAGTTTACCCGTTATCAACATGTGTTGGCAATAGAGATTGAAAATAAAGCCTTTCAGTTATATTTGGGTAACAAGCAACAACCAAATGCCCTTAAGCTGGAACGAGATAAAAAGCAGAGCCTTATTATTTACACAGGAATGGAAAGAAGAAGTAAGCGAAGATGCCGAAGCCAAATCCTTTTGGGATGATTTCTTCAACGTCTTCGGTATAAGCCGCCGTCGTGTAGCCACCTTCGAACATGCCGTTTCCGCTGCAGGTTCTTCCTCCCTCGCCCCTGCGGGGAGAGGGCCGGGGTTGAGGGGCTTTATTGACCTCCTCTGGAAAGGCGTCATCCTCATCGAACACAAAAGCCGCGGCAAGACTTAGAGAAAGCCTACAAGCAAGCC
>MWYU01000100.1 GCA_002050375.1 Chitinophagales bacterium 62-2 | reverse complement strand
GAATTATGTTTGTGCAGTACGATCAGCAGGGTCAGGCCGGCGAGGGTTCTATCAACATTTTCAGGGATCTTATGGGCGAGGACATTGTATATCCTCTTGCTAACGGCAGTACCGGTCTTATAGGATGGATGCAATGGACAACCCATCGTAATGTTAATGCTGCTGATCTTAGGTTTGTTTATCGCTTTTATTATCGCATTATTGCCAACGCCAATGTGTTGATTGAAGGTATTGATAATGCAACCGGTCCTGAAGCAGATAAAAAAATCATTAAAGGACAGGCTTTAGCATACCGGGCATGGGCGCATTTTCAACTTGTGCAGTTATGGGGGAAAAGATACGATGCAGCAACAAAACCAAACGCTCAGTTAGGTGTTTCATTATTGCTTACAAATACATTGGTAGGTCAGCCAAGGGCATTGGTGGAAGAAGTATACACCCAGGTTAATCAGGACATTGATAATGCTATAACCCTTTTAGAAGGTTATAGCAGAACAGGTTCTGCAGCCAAATCTAATATTAATGTAAATGTAGCGAGAGGAATTAAGGCTCGTGTAGCATTAACCCAACAAGATTGGGAAGTTGCAGCTACAAATGCTATTGCAGCAAGAACAGGATTTCCATTAATGGATACTGTTGCATATAAATCAGGTTTTAATAATCTTACCAACCAGGAGTGGATTTGGGGCAGCCGCCAGATTGATGACCATAATACTTTCTTTTGGTCTTATTTCGCCTATATCTCTGCCAACTTTAACTCAACAGTTTTAAGGACTCAGCCACGCGCTGTTAATGCTAACCTCTGGAATGAAATTTCTTTTACAGATGTACGCAAAAGAATGTGGGATAGAACAGGCGCTAATGTTCCAATTCCTCCTGGCGGCGCCAGGGTTCCTTATCAAAATAATAAGTTTCTTGCCAGCAGCAGTTCTTCAAGTGTGGGAGATGTACCCTACATGCGTTCCGCAGAAATGTATTTAATTGAGGCAGAAGCAAGGGCTCGCCAGGGACAGAGCGGACCTGCAAGAGAAGCTTTATTTACTTTAGTTAAAGCAAGAAATCCAAATTATGTTTTATCAACAAATTCGGGTCAGGCATTAATAGATGAGATTATGTTTAACAGGCGGATAGAACTTTGGGGTGAGGGCTTCCGTTTTACAGATCTTAAACGAACCACTTCTCCTTTAAACCGAAACAGCATAACTAATCATCTTGCAGCGCTTATTATGGTATACGATATTCCTGCAGATGATGTTCGTTGGGAGTGGTTGTTCCCCCAGGATGAGATAAATGCTAATAAGGCAGTAGAACAAAATCCTCTTTAAAAATTCGATTCAACCAGTGGCTGCCTCAAGCCTTGAGGGCAGCCTTTCTTCTCAGCGCAGGTTGACTAAGTATATATAAACCTTTTAAAATAATAATGTTCCTCTGCGCTCATTTAATAATTAATGCTATAGAAGTTTGTATTAGAATTAATAGATTGGGAAACGTATTATTATATATTATATACTATGTATTCCTATTATTACAGCCTAAAAATTGTCATTAAACTTAAATATTTCTTTTACTTTCTATCATCTTTTGTTTATTTTTACTGCTAATTGGTTACAAAGAATATTAATTTTTTAAACTCATCGATTATGGCAGTGAAATTGGAGTACATCTGGCTTGACGGTTATAAGCCAACCCAAAGTCTTCGTAGTAAAACAAAAATTGAAAAAAAATTTGGTGGAAACCTTGAAGACCTTCCGAATTGGTCTTTCGATGGCTCATCTACTGAGCAGGCTCCGGGAGGATCCTCTGATTGTGTGTTAAAGCCTGTTTTTGTAACAAAGGACCCTCAGCGTAAAAATGCTTACCTCGTTATGTGCGAGGTAATGAGCGCAAATGGAACTCCTCATCCATCTAATGGTCGTGCTACTATTGAAGATGATGATAATGATTTCTGGTTTGGTTTTGAACAGGAGTACTTTTTATGGAATCCTAAAACAAATAAGCCTCTTGGTTTTCCTGAAAGTGGTTTTCCTGCACCCCAAGGCCCTTATTATTGTTCGGTAGGTGCTAACAATGCTTTTGGCAGAGCGATTGTTGAAGAACATTTAGACGCTTGTATTGAAGCAGACTTGAATGTAGAAGGTATTAATGC
>MWYU01000335.1 GCA_002050375.1 Chitinophagales bacterium 62-2 | reverse complement strand
TTCAAAGATAATCCGTACAAAGGCCAGTGGTAACTAAACATCCGATTAACGTAAAAATGTTCATCAGCTGATTCCAGTATCCGAAAAGTAGTATGATACATTTCGCTTACAGGCCCCATATCGGTACCATAAACAAGCCTGTCAGCATACTTCTCAAAGAAAGCCTTGCTATAACGGGGAATAGGAGAAAATTCACCGAACCTGGCTGCTATATCTGCATAAAGGTTTGGATATAAATCAAACAATCTGCCCAGCATACTCATGTCTGAATTAGTATTGGCTAAATGGCAGGCAATAAAGGTTGTCTTAGGATTATTTTTAACTGCATTTTCAAGCGTTTTTATTAACTCATCATGACCCAGTATTCCTTTTTTACTCAGATCTACTTTCCACTTTGCCGAGTTCATTAATCCATCATTTGTTAAGTCTATTTTTTCATACATCCATTGATCTTCTGCTACATGTATGCTTACAGGTATTTTAAGCTGAGCACATTTCTCAAGCAATGGTTTTACAGATGGATTATCAATATGTAAACCATAGCCTTTAACTGGTTGTGAATACAATTCGCCTAAACCTTTATCGCCTAATTCACCCACACCTCTTGCACCTTTTTTGTAACATCTTTCAAGTTCTGCTACAGCATGTTTTTCCCATCCTGGTTTTTCGTATCCTGTATAATCAAATCCGCAAAAAATTACAAAGCGATCTTTATACCGGGAGTATTTGTTTACTATTGAATCAAATTTTGCCCCTGTAGCATAAGAAAGAATCATCGTCTTCGAAATATTTGCTTCATCCATTCTTTTTACCCACGCATCAACTTCAACGTCTGATTTTGGATAGTCGTAAGAATGAAAATCCATAACCGGAAACTTTGCCTTTTCAATTTTTGTTTGTGGTACTTTATAGATGGAAACAGGCCGGTAATCTTTCAGCTTAAGATTATCCATATCCTGACCAAAAACAGTAACGCAGGTTATTTGAGCAATTAAAATAAATGCAAGGCGAAGTACAAGATGTATTTTCAAATTAAGTTTTTTTAATGATGAAAAATTGAATTGAACCCTATTAGATATGCAGTTGTAATTTAAGGATATAATAAAGAATTTATTATAGAATGTACCCTAATATTTGGTAGTTGTCTCTCTCGTCTAAAAAAGATTCTTTCAAATTGTAGTGATGCTATATTGAGAAATGAAAATAACATCTCCATTGTACTAACACTTTAATTATTTTAAACTTTCGCACTTATAATATAACAAGCCGGATAGAAGAGTGTGACATAAAAATTACTCAAAAAAAGTTTTACCTCGTTGGCCAGCAATTCTTCTCATTTGTTCAAATTCTGCTTTAGATGCTTTTAGCAGGTCGCCACTAACCTTTTCACCAGACATTGTTACCGGTTTAGGAATGTTATATTCTTTCCACTTAGTGCTGCTGCAAGTGAAACATCACCCCAGTTAAGAAATCCCGGAACATGAATGCCGGTACTAAAAAACTCAACAGAGTCACGATTGCCAAACAGGTAACTAACAGGAGCATTTTGCAAAGTAACATTCTCTATATTGCCTTCCAGTGCTGCAAGATATAAACCTGCAAGTCCTGCCTCTTTACTTCCCATTATACTCACTTTAGCTGATTTATACTTTAAGTTAATAAACCCGTTAACCACGTTAATCTCTTTTACCCATTCACCCATAACAGTTTTACCCAGCCACAAGTATGACTTTGACAAAGTACGAAGCCTGCCTGTACTATCATTAGAATATAAAGCAGCAGACGAAGTTTCTCCTGTACCTGAAAGATCAACTATGGCAACGCCAAGGCCTGATTTTATGAACCCTTCAATTAGCCCTCGCGAGATATTTTCTTTTCCATTCGGATCACTGATAATTATAAATTCTTTTGAATTAGGCGATGGAGCACGTAGCAATACAGGGATGAGTTTATCATCAGATGTTTCTAAAGCAATCCTGTTCCATCCACTTATAGTTGAATACTCATGTGCCTTTCTTATAACTGATTTTTCATCAGCTCTTAAAATCGTTCTTAACTCATTTCTTTTTGAAGCTGCATGTATAGATTCTGTATTTAGAAGATCCATTCTTAATTCATTTCCCCTTCGTTTACAATATCCTTCAGTAG
>MWYU01000269.1 GCA_002050375.1 Chitinophagales bacterium 62-2 | reverse complement strand
ATCCATGACTGCAAGTGAAGGTGTATCTGTATTTTCCCTCTGCATGTAGTAGGGATCGTTTTCCATGAGCTGCTGCAGTTTCAAGGAGTCTGACGCTGCTTTTTCATAATAACTTAATTTATCGAGTGGCTTATCGTCTTTAAGATTAGCACCTGGTAACTGCATATTAAAACCTTGTTGTGCCTGCGCATTGGCATTACTTACTGTACCACCACCTAAAGCCCAAAATAGCAGAGTGATAAAAGGCAGAATTAATAAGGGGAGTATCATAAAAAATTTACGCTGCCGCAGAAATTTTTGTGAGTGTGTTTTCTGTTCCATAATTATTATTTTTTGTTTTGTGATTGATATATGTTTTCAATTAAAAGGACACTATCCATTAAACCTGGACGCTGATTAAGAATACTGTCATAAACTTTTTTTCCTGGAGTGCTACTGGCAAGACTATCCATGTAAAACCTAAAGTGTTGTATTTTTTCATATTCAGCTTTGGTAACTATTACAAACGCTTTAGTATTTTCATCACCGGATTTACCTTTAAAAGGAGTTGCTTTAAAATGAGTAATAGTAAATGAAGAAGCTGAACCCCGCATTATACTGCTTGCTATCAGATACAGACTTAAACTTCCTCCTAGCAAACAAAACACACAAAACATTATAAGCTTACCATTTCGGGAAAGCCGTTCTGTATAGTGTTGCATAAAGTCAGCCCATTTCTTCTGCATACGGATACATGCAGTAACAATACTGTTTGCTACTTTTTCCTGTGCTGCATTTTTTTTGACAGCAACATGAGTTTTCCTTTTTTTAAATAGTGATAACATAGCTAACGATTTTCAATTTTTAAATCCTTGTTTTCAATGGTAGCCCAGCGTTCGATTAGAAAGCCATGAGGGTTATTATCGGAACGACTTACGTTGCGCAAGTATCCTTCAGTTATAAGGCTCCGTGATACAATGCTCGTTGTTCTTATAATATTCTGTAATGCATAGCAACGGAAGTAATAGGGATACTCATTAATGTTTACTGCTACACTATCTACTTTAATTTTCTGACTGATATTTCCTGCGATGATATTTGCGTAGTATCCGTTCTCTTTTAGATTATCGTATTCTCTTTTAGCCGAAGCATCAGCGAGATACAGAGCTTTGGTAATGTTTGTTTGGATTACTTTATCATCGGGGTCGAGGGTAAAAAAATATTGATGAAAAGTTTTGACATGATCCTTTGCTTCAACAGGAATATTTTCCTTTCTATCGGAGGCATAAACTTCCAATGCTTTACCATTAGCAAGTATGTAAACCTTGCTTTGCATTTCAGCTACCAGCCTGAAACTTTTATACAAGGTGAAACAACAAAGCAAAACGCAACCGATAATTACAATTATTGTAAAGCTGCGTATGCTGCGAAAAGCTGTGTCTATATTTTTCATTTGTTTGAACATGACAGATGTGATTAGTATTACACGAAGTCGTTATTAATTTTAGATAGTTTAAATAATTAAGATTTGCCTGAAATTTTATCCTGCATATAAGCAGATTTACCAGAGGAGCTACCCTCATTAAAATATCCTGAGTTATTTCCATAGCTACTCATGCTGCTGGTCATTCTTCCAGCTGCATTGCCCATAGCGTCGGCAGCCATTCCTGCACCACTTGATATCGTATTAACTGTACTTCGGGAGGTGGTGCTGAACAGGCTGGTTACTTTTTGTACCATTGCACTACCGCCACCTGCATTAACAATGTAATTGGCAACGGAGGGAACTGTGAAATAACCAACGATACCAATAATCATGAAAACGAGATAAGCCACATCTGTTGAACTGAAGAATGTATCCCCATTGGTTTGTACCTGGCTTATGTCTAACTTCAACATCTTTTCCTGAATTTTACCAATGATGCTTCCAAAGATGTTTGCAACCGGCAACCACAAAAAGATATTTATATATCGTGCTATCCATACGGTAAGAGAATGCTGAAAACCATCAAAAACGGCTATACCGAAAACTAACGGACCTAAGATGGCAAGTACAATTAGCTGAAACGTACGCAGTGTATTAATACAAAGTGCAGCCGCTTCAAATATTACTCTGAGTACTTCGCTCATCCACTCCTTAATCGCATTACGAAAATTATATGAAGCCTTAGAC
>MWYU01000121.1 GCA_002050375.1 Chitinophagales bacterium 62-2 | reverse complement strand
CATTCCTTGTTCTACAATAAAGGCAATATCGTTTGTAGGTTAGCAGTTGTTTTTCGTGTTGGCCATTTTTTAAGTTAAAGTACCGCGCTCTTTTAAACGAAGGGAAATAGATTATTAAGAATTTACACTACCAATAGGTAAACGCAAATGGTTATCAAAGGGAGGCTCGTTAAGGCTTAAAACGGCAATACAAATCGTAAGAATATTAGCTACTATAATCATTTCTAAAACTATTGCGACGTGATGTACTTGACCAGTTATTTGATTATAATAAATGATTAGAATAAGTATCATTTTCATATCCATAATATCCTAAAAAAACCGTCTCCCCTTGAGGGGACGGAAGGGGTGAAAAAACTTTAAAAAGCTCCTATGAATTATTCTTTATTGTCTTCCATCAACATGCCCAAAATTTAGTCATGTATTCTTAATAAAAATTAATCCTTATACCTTCATTAAAGCATAAGATCTTTTGTGTGAAAAAGAAAACGAGGAATATGAAAAACAAAAAAAATTTAATTTTAAAACTTACATGTAATTCTCCAAAAACAGATACTTTTCCAAGTGTATTATCTATTCAAAACTGGAAGCATAAAAACTGCTATTTCTTTTCATTAGCCAGATGGTATATTAGAATAATCTTTGCAGTTACCTCCTTCCGCTTCTCCCCTATTTTAAAACATTCTTCTATAGGCCCAAACCTGAATATTTAGAGAAGAAGAAATGTGCCCGGTGCTGCACATGGCAAGATGTACAAACGTTATACGTTTGACAATCTTGCCCCTTCACTCGGAACTCGTACGGGGAAGGAAAAGATTTAATTAAAATAATTGGATAAAGCATAGAAAAGCTTTTTATGAGGAAGGAAGAAAAAGACGTAAGAAAAAAGCTGGTGGTTGTTAGAATGAATGACGATGAATTTTCGCAGCTTGAAAAGTTGCATAAGAAAACTACTGATAAGCATCTAAGCAATTACTTGCGTAAAGTGGTTTTACAAAAACCAGTAATTGTAAAGTATCGGAACGAAAGCGCGGATGATTTTTTAAAGGATATGTTGCTACTTAAAAAAGAATTGAATGCAGTAGGCAACAATTTTAATCAGGCCGTAAAAAAATTGCACCTCCTTGATAAAATTCCAGAGTTCCGTGCATGGATACTCACTAACCAATCACTGCAAAAAGCATTAATTAACAAGGTGGAGGAAATTAAATTACGGGTGAGTCAACTCTATGAACAATGGTTGCAAAAATAACTATACCAAAAAGTATTGAAGCTGCACTAAACTACAATGAAAAGAAAGTGCAAAAAGGGCAGGCCGAATGTTTGTTTGCCGGCAATTATTTGAACGATTCGAAATCAATGAACTTTTACCAGAAGCTGGCTGGGTTTGAAAACTTAAATGTACGTAACGATAGAGCCACTACAAAAACCTTGCATGTATCACTAAACTTTGATCCGACAGAAAAGCTGTCTAAGGAAAGGCTTTCCGAAATAGCATCGTTGTATATGGAAAAAATTGGTTTTGGTGACCAACCTTATCTTGTTTATAAACACATTGATGCAGGCCATCCACACCTTCATATTGTTAGCACAACTATTCAAGCTGATGGAAGTCGTATCAACACTCATAACATTGGTCGTAACCAATCTGAAAAAGCAAGAAAGGAAATTGAGCATGATTACAACCTGGTAAAAGCAGAGAGACAATCACAAATTGCAAGGCAGCAAATCAAACCAGTTGATGTTGCAAAAGTGATGTATGGAAGAACGGAAACAAAAAGAAGTATCGCTAATGTTGTTAACGAGGTTGTAAGCAATTATAAATTCACCTCACTTCCTGAACTCAATGCTGCTTTGAAACAGTTCAATGTAATTGCAGACAGAGGACGTGAAGAAGGAAGGATTTTTAAGCATAGAGGTTTACTATACCGGATTCTTGATAATGATGGAAACAAGATCGGTGTTCCAATTAAAGCAAGTTCTATCAGCACGAAACCTACCCTTACAAGTCTTGAAAATAGGTTTGAAGCAAATGAATTAGAACGAGAACATTTTAAGCAAAGAACAAGAGAAGCTATTGATGATACTTTAAGATCAACTCCAATCGACTTCAACCACTTAAGGATTGCTCTTGAAAAGAAAAAAGTATTTACAC
>MWYU01000308.1 GCA_002050375.1 Chitinophagales bacterium 62-2 | reverse complement strand
GTGTATTTAAGTACTAAGTAAAAATAAGAATGCATACTTTTTAATCCATAAAATCTAACAGGTGTAGAACTTATTGATATGTTCGGAGTAAAGTAAATTGTCGTATTTGCTCCTGTATTTTAATAAAAAGAAATCGACTCAGAAAAATGGACGAGCTAATGAAGATATTGACAACAAGCAGCCTTTGTTTAAATCTACTCAATCATCTATTTAAGAAATCCAAAATCTACCACCCGCTTCAGGTATTTCTTATCTTGTATAACCCAGGTAACTTCGTAGCTCCCGCCTCTTTCCGGCTTTAGCATGTACACATAAATCTTCCGTCCGTCACCCGAGAGATAAACCTTGTTTTGTGACTTTTCAACCCCTTTTTCATTGAAGGTAAAAACGGGATTAAACAAATCAATATAAGCAGCCTGGGGAACAGCTATTGTATCTTTATCTACAATAATGCGTACACTTTCAATTACGGTTTTTGGCACTTTTCCATAGTCGCCGAAATAGGCTTTGTTATCAATTTTTGTAAGGTATTTCTCGTAATAACCTAATTTATGTTTTTTGGGATCGAACGCAGTAGCCGTAATAGTAACCTGTATATTATTGCCTGCAAACGAAATAAAGTTGCTGCCCGATGCTGTTATAGGAATAGTTTTAAGCGGAAGTTTGCCTATACTTTCATCCATACCTCCCATGCTATACGAGGCAATATCGCTGCGGATGTCCTTTTCGGTGATACGGGTAAAAATATCTTTTTTACTACGGTAGTCCGGGAAGTCATCGCTTTGAGCCATGCTCTGAGTTCCTAAATACAAAAATATCCCAAGAAAAATTATACGCATATTGATAGGTTAATAAGAATTTCTAAAACTAAATATTTAAACCTTATAGTATGTTGAGTGAAGCGTTGAAGAATTTGAAATGTATGTTAATAATACTTCTTGCTTTCCTTATGTCTACTTGGGCGGGAAACAAATGCTTCTTAAATAGTTTGAGATGGGGAATGAGTATTTAAAAGGAGGCATGGTAGTGAAAACGTTTGGCTTCAGAATACACAACATTATGCTGTCATGCCAATTGTCTATAAAGCAAAAACTACTATTATGAATAGAAATCTTATCATCGCTGCTTCAGTTGCAGCAGGTATTGCTGCTTATTTATTTACGAGTAGAAGACCGAAAAGTAATAATAATGTTACACGTTCCAATGTAAGAACACATCATCTTACCAATGCATTCTCGAAAGCAAAACAGCATGCCGTAAACATTGAATAGTATTATTCGTGTTACGTCTTTAGAGTTAATAGATGCAACAATAGTATAGAACAATATAAACCCTTTGCTTTTTAAAAATTAGTAAGCAAAGGGTCTATAATCTTATTTATTAAAAATTCATTTCATCGGCACTTGGTCCGTAACTGCCGGGTATGGGAATATTTAGTAGCCGTAGATACACACCTAATTGTGCCCGGTGATGTATCGTTTGTGCATAGCTATGTCGTACTAATTCATATTTTGACATTACAGCTAAAACATGGCTTCCGTTACGTAAAGTCCAGGTTGGTAACAAATCGTCTTCTGTAGCTGAACTTAGTGACGCTTTACCCTCGGCTAATGATCTCTCAAATAAATCTACTATTTCTGCAGTGTCGTTAACCGAAGTAGGTTGGTAAGGAGCTTTTTCAAAATCCAACCCATCCGTGGCGAGACCCATTGAAATCCATCCTGGCAATTCCCCTATATGAACAGCAAGAATTTTCATTTTCATACTCTTTTCATGTGGTTGCCAATCGAACTTATCAGCAGGAATTAGACTTAACATTTTTCGGGTTATTTGTGCTTCCTGATCAAGCTCTTTCAATAACAAAGGGATAATTTGCATAATTGCGGGTTTTAGTATATAAAGTAAAGATCTGCCCCTAACAACTGTATCATCATAAATACGAACTGTTGCCTGGTAATAGTTGAAGTTAGATTATTAATAAAAATTAACGGCACAAGAAAACTTATAACCATGCTTTCCTTTCGGTTGAATAGCTCCTTAAGCTATCGGAAGCGGATTTCTCCTTGAAGGAATGACGGTCGATTCATCTTCACTTAGAAACACCCAAAAATCATACAGCTCATAAATATCTCCGGGCATTTTCGGACCATTCTGT
>MWYU01000069.1 GCA_002050375.1 Chitinophagales bacterium 62-2 | reverse complement strand
ATTAAAATCATACATGATCTGATACTAACCTTGCTCCTTGTATTGCCATTGTTAGATTACGGCTCTAAAATTCTACCTGTTTTTTTGGACCTGCCTGCTGATAGGCGGAATTTAAGCACCTACTAGAAAATCCGGAAATATAAAAAGCCTCCGATTGCAGAGGCTTTATTATTAAACAGCTTTTCTAATCTAAAATCAATTTCTTATTCTAATCTCGCGGTCACCGCCTCTAAAGTCACGATCGCGGCCTTTAAAATCTCGATCTGAGCCCCTAAACATATTATCCTTCGACCGGTTGTTTTGCTGCTGTGCACCATTAAATCTTCTTAAATTATAAGTGAACGACAGCAAAAAATAACGGGTAAGTACCTGTGTTCTTGTATCAACAATAGAATTCTGATCTACAGTTCGGGTAATACTTTTGTTTTGATTTAGTAGATCGTACACGTTAAATTTCAACTCGCCCCGCTTGTTTTTCAACATCAATTTGGAAAGGCTTGCACTCCATAAAGGTATTGTTTGGTTATAACCAGAAGACTGTCCTCTGTTCATCTGTAAATCGAAGTCGCTGCCTAAAATCCATCCATTTTTAGTTGAATAAGTAGGTTCTACAGAAAGGGATTGTGTAAAGTAATCTCCGTTTTGGTCCATATTTACAGTGTACCTCACAAAATTATAGGTAGAAGTACTGGCGAAGTTCAGATCAAATCTTTCCTTCAAATTCATTGTCCAACGTATTGTTTGGCCTACAACATAATTATTAGTAAAAGACTTTATGTCATCTCCCTTAAGGTTAGCTGTTGTAATCGTTTTTGATAATGTAACGTCGCGGTTAAAGGAGAGGCGGGTAGTAAGGTTGATATTAGACTTAGGGCTTTTTACAGGAAAACCATAATTAATAAAGCCTGAAACATTGAAGCCTCCATTTAAATTTATGGGTTTTATGAATTGCGCACCGGGACCGAGCGTATCATTCTCCAGTGGTAAGAATACAGGATTTCTTGTAGAGTTGATAATGTTGTAATTACTAATTCTATTTGAAACCACACCACCGTTAAGGCTAACTAAAAAGTTTCTGAAAGTAATCACATTAAAATGTGTGTAGCTTAGGTTGAAGCTGTTGGAAAACTCTTGCCGTAAAGCCGGATTACCGGTAGTATGGCGCAGTATATTCGATACGTTATCAATTACATCCTGCAATTGCGTAACACTTGGCTGACGGGTACTTCCACGGTAATAAAATCGAAAGTTTTGGGTACGGCTCTTACTGTATTGAAACGATAAAGATGGAAAGAGATTATTGAATGACTGGTTCAAATATGTCTTCTTTGAAAGATTGTTACTCGTTAGATCAGCATGCTGAACACCGAGGCCCATAGTGTAATTCCATTCCTTATTTATCTGCCTTCTGTAGTTAAAGCCAACACGATGAGAAGTGTTCAGATTTTCAAAAATATTAGTAAGATTGGGTACCAGTATATCATGCTTACCATTCAAGCGGTTTAAACTGAAAGTTTGCTGGTCAGAATTATTTTTGGTATAGTTATAATTATAGGTTAGTTCTAATTGTCCTTGTGTGCCAATAGGCTCTGTGTAAGAAAGGTTGCCGCCCAGATTTTTACCATCTCTGCTTGTATTGCTTATGCGGTTAGTAGTATCCAATCCTGTGGCCATTCTATTATAAGTAATGTTTGTACTGGTTCTGTCGTTGGTACTTAACGACTGGTTGAGGTTCAAGCTAAAACTTCTGCCTCGTTTAGCAAACTTGTGCCTGAATAGAATATTATTATCGAAATTATACCCTGTGTTATGCGAAGTAACATACGACGTTAGATCGTTAATAGGCTTTAGTTTACCTTGGGTGGTAGTAGTTGTTGTTTGATTATCATTGTCTGTTTCCTGTGAACTGAAGGTAGGCCTTATCGTCACGGAATTCATTGAATCAAAGCGGTGTTCAATTTCAAAATTCCCCCTGTAATTCTTGTTTATGTTATTTGAAGTATACTTATTAGTGCCGAATAAAGAGGAGTCATTGGGTACAAAGGTTTCCTGGAACCTATCGGAAGCGTTAGAAGTTTTTACATTATTATAAAAGAAACTGCCATTAGCCAACGTTTTTTTGCTCCATACATCACTATAGTTTATTCCTCCTGCAAG
>MWYU01000190.1 GCA_002050375.1 Chitinophagales bacterium 62-2 | reverse complement strand
GATATGCTATCAACCCGGTAAGAGATTTTGGCCCGCGATTGCTGCATACTTTATTACCTATTAAGGGTAAGGGAAGCAGTAACTGGGTATATGCGTGGGTTCCAATCCTTGGACCTTTTGTAGGTGCTGTAATTGCTACAGCGCTTTATCAATGGCTAAAAATATAATTGAATTAAATACCTTGACCAAAGCAATTTTTGGGTTGAATTAGTATTCCATAATCCCGAGCTGGAGAAAGTAGAAAAACGTGGCGACTCTCTTAGTTTTCCAATGAGGCATGCATCTAAATCAGGTATTTCGCTGCCTTAGATGTAACCCAAAAAAGCATTTATCTGACAATAATTAAACATCTTTAACTCTTATTCTTATGCCTAAATCTACAAACGCTTACCCACTCAAATGGAAGAATATTTGGCTGAGTCTTTTAATGATGCTGGCTAGCATTTGCATTTTTGCTCAACAACAAATTACAGGTGTTATCCGTAGCGCTGCAAATGACCCGCTTGAAAATGTGAGTGTCTCAATTAAGGGTACTTCGCGAGGAACTACAACAAATGCGCAGGGCCGGTTCTCAATTCAGGCAAGAGAAAACGAAACGCTCGTTGTCAGTTTTGTTGGGTATCAAACGCAAGAGGTCAGAGTGGGTAAACAGGCAACCATTAACGTGACCCTTCCCGAAGTTTCCAGTCAGTTAGAAGGAGTGGTCGTAACGGCTTTGGGTATCACAAGAGCTGAAAGGTCTCTTGGGTATTCTGCCCCGGTTGTGACCGGAGAACAATTAACTGAAGCTCCATCCTCAAACTGGACAGATGCTTTATCCGGAAAGGTTGCAGGTTTAAACCTGGTAAGATCTAACAGTGGACCTACCGGTTCCAACAAAATCATTCTTCGTGGCGAGAACAACCTCACCGGGGAGAATGAAGCACTTATTGTGATAGATGGTGTGGTAATAAGCCAGGGTAGTGGCCGTAGGAATGCTATTGGCGGAGAACAGGTTTACGGTACGGGCAGTGATAATATGCCGGCGGATTACGGCAGTAGTATTAATGATATTAATCCTGAGGATATTGAATCTGTTACGGTGTTAAAGGGACCCGGAGCTTCCGCTTTGTATGGGCAGCGCGGTGCTAACGGTGCCATCATTATTACAACTAAATCCGGCAGCGCTAAAAGAAAAGGACTCGGTCTAACTTTTAACTCAAACGCTTCCATTGAGCAGCTTAACAACAGCAGACCCGATTTACAATATGAATATGGACAGGGCCTTGATGGTCAATCCTACTATTCGTTCGGCGCCGGTCCTGATGGTGCAAGTACCAGTGGTACCAGTTCTGCTTACGGACCACGGTTCAACGGACAGATGTTCTACCAGTATAACCCGGTAACCCAGGCACGAGACACACAAAGAACACTTTGGAGGCCCTATCCAAATTCGGTAAACAAGTATTTCAATACAGCAAATACGATCATAAACACCTTAAGTGTTGATGGCGGTACAGATAAAACCACAGCCCGTTTTTCGGTAACCAATGTAAAGAATAATTGGATCGCTCCTAATACGGGGTATAATCGCAACACGGTGGCCTTATCGGTAAATTCTAAAGTAAATGAAAAGCTCACGATAACGTCAAAGATCAATTACACTAATAAGTGGAGCGATAACCTGCCGGGCGCCGGTTACGGCAACCAGTCTATCATGTACTGGTATATATTCTGGCAACCCAGCGCTGATCCGGAATGGTTGAAATATTATTGGGTTAAGGGCAGAGAAGGACTGCAAATAAGGTATCCTTTCAGCACCTTCCCTGAAAATCCTTATGCTATTGCTAACGAGTTCATTAACAAGTCGAACCGGCATAATGTAACCGGCAACATACAGGGAACTTATAATCTCACTAAGGACTTGACGATGTCGTTAAGAACTTCTCTCGACCTGGCTTATGAGGCCCGCGCACAGCAGCGACCCTATGATGCCGGCTCGAGATTACAGAAAGGAAGTTTTCGTACACAA
The DNA here is from genome assembly GCA_002050375.1 of Chitinophagales bacterium 62-2. Classification (GTDB taxonomy): domain Bacteria; phylum Bacteroidota; class Bacteroidia; order Chitinophagales; family Chitinophagaceae; genus Segetibacter. The sequence continues at coordinate 149 of MWYU01000190.1, read as the reverse complement.
AATATCTTTTCGCAGGAAGCAAGTTCCGACGTGATGATCAGGTACTCGAAAAAAATAGGCAGCGATTTCGATTTTTCCCTCACCGGCGGTGCAAGCACATTAAGGAATACCTATAACAGGGATGAAAACCGTGCAGACTCGCTTAATAT
>MWYU01000696.1 GCA_002050375.1 Chitinophagales bacterium 62-2 | reverse complement strand
CTTCTATCTTAATAGCGGAAAGCCGGGGGTTTTCGGGGATTAAGGTAATGGTGTTCATTGTTTGGTGCAGCCTTCTTACAATTAGGTCGCCTTCTACAATTGCCACAACGCCGGTTCTCATATTTGAAAAGATAGATGTAGACGATGCCTTATACATGCGTGTTGCACAAGTTCTGCCCGGCATTGATGCAGGATTATTGAACGATTACGACCTGCAATATTTTGCCATGGTTAACGAGGCAGAACAGTTGATTGATGTTCGGCCTGTAGAACAGGAATCGAATGAAGCAGCTTTGCAGGCCATTGAAAAAATACTTCAAAAACATATACCCAAACAAGGCAAAAAGAAAACCGCTGATATTGTGCTGGAAGATGGCCTGTTTATATTACCAAGAGAAGTAGCAGCAGGTTTTATATACAACGATCTTCCTGCCTTGCTTACTACTTACAAAGTGCTGGGTGCCGAGAAACTAAAAACTTATAAAATAAGCACCGCCACTCCACGCCTCGAACTGAAGTTAAATCACGGCATTGATTTTTTAGAAGGTGATGCCACGCTTCATTTTAACAATGAAGCGTTTTCGCTGTTTGATGCATTACAGCAATACAATAAAAACAGGTACATCTTACTTAGTGATGGCACACATGCAATTGTGAACGAAAGCTACATGCAGAAGCTGCAGCGTTTGTTTAAAAAGAAAAAAGAAAATGCCCAAATATCTTTTTTCGACCTGCCGTTGGTGGAAGATCTGATTGATGAAAAAATTGCGTCGGAAACATTTAAAAAATCAAAAAGCATTTTTCAAGGGTTTAACGAACTTCATAAAAGCAAAGAAAAATTACCGGCTGTAAATGCAGTGCTGCGCCCCTACCAGCAACAGGGATATACCTGGTTAAAATATTTGCACAATAACAACTTATGCGGTTGCCTTGCAGATGATATGGGGCTTGGAAAAACTTTGCAAACCATTACATTGCTTGCATCTGTTTATCCTGCCGAAAAAACATCGTCGTTAATAGTAATGCCAAAAAGCCTCTTGTTTAACTGGCAATTGGAACTGGAAAAATTTGCGCCGCAGCTTACGCATTATACCTATTATGCCAACACCAGAAATATGGACGAAGCATTGCAGCACAACATTATTCTTACCACTTATGCCATGCTGCGCAACGATATTGAAAAGTTTAAAGAACAAACTTTTTATTATGCCGTGCTCGATGAATCGCAGAACATAAAGAATATGCAGGCGCAAACTTCTAAAGCAGTCATGCTGTTGCAAACCAAACACAGACTTGCATTAAGCGGTACGCCAATCGAAAATAATCTGGGCGAATTATACTCCCTTTTCCGGTTTTTAAATCCGCCGATGTTTGGCAGTATCGAAACTTTCAACCAATATTATTTATCGCCTATACAGCGGCAGAACGATAAAGAAGCAACGGCAGAATTAAGGAAAAAGATATATCCTTTTATTTTGCGCCGATTAAAAAAAGATGTGCTGAAAGAATTGCCGGATAAGATTGAACAGGTTCTTTATGTAGAAATGAGCGAAGCGCAGAAAAAACTCTACGAACAACGGCGCCAGTTTTATAAAGAAGCCATCAACCAGCAAATTGCGTTAAAAGGTGTGCAGCAATCGCAGTTCTTTGTTTTTCAGGCTTTAAACGAATTACGGCAAATAGCATCGGTGCCCGAAAGCCCCAGTAACGGACAAATAACTTCGCCCAAAATAGAATTGTTAACCGAGCAATTAACGGATGCTTTGGCCAACAACCATAAAGTGCTTGTGTTTGTAAATTACCTCGCAGCTTTAGATTTAATTGGCGAAAAGCTGGAAGAGCAGGGAATTGACTATGTATCAATGAGCGGCTCTACCAGAAACCGCCAGCAATTAGTGGAGCGTTTTCAAAACGATGCCAATTGCAAAGTGTTTTTGCTTACTTTAAAAACAGGCGGCACCGGCCTTAACCTTACTGCTGCCGATATGGTTTTCATCTTCGACCCCTGGTGGAATAAAGCTGCCGAAAACCAGGCGATAGACCGAAGCCATCGCATAGGGCAGGATAAAACCGTGCTTAGCTATAAGCTGATTACACAGGGCAGTATCGAAGAAAAAATATTGCAGTTGCAAGAGAAGAAGGCCGAAATATTTAATGCTATCATTTCATCAGACAGCGCCTCGCTTAAATCGCTAAGCGAAGAAGACATACAATTTATGTTAGGATAATTAACTTAACGCCGCATGCTCTCAAAAGATAAACTCACTGTTTTACAGGAAATATATAACAAAGAAAACCTCGAGAAAGGCCTGTTTGCACTGGCAAGAAAATTTTATTTGCACCATACCATCGATAATTGGCAGGATATAAGTGCACGAACTATTCTTAATAAATTAACCGTTAAAAAGACTTTTAATAAAACGGAAATGGCTGAAATAAGCTTTTCTGTTTTTAGCAACAGCCAGGTTTATAAAGCTTTTTCTCTATCGTTGCCACAACCCCTGCAAACACTTATTGAAAAACTGCTATGGCGCGAATCTATTAGCGATTCAGAGGCTAATCAACTTATAAAGGCTTCTGTTTGGGAAGAGAAGCCTTTATACGGACGAACATCAAGAGATGTTAAAAAAGAATATTATTTCTTTACCGTTACATCTTATGGATCGTTTTTCTCCTACAATTCAGTTCCTTCATTTACGCTTTCTCTTCATCCCGAGTTTAAGAAAATACTGGTAGAATTTTATCCCAAGCCTGCCCACTATAATTTCATACCCTTAGATAATATTCCTGAAACCCGGTTTCGTTTTTCCGCTGAGCATTCCATCATGCAGGAATTACCACGTGTCATTTCCTATTATATGCAGCAGGCCATTAAGTATTCTGCCAATGGCCGGCCTATGGAAGTAACCCTTGCTAAAATGCAAAAGCACTGTCTCATTAATGAATATTATGGCCTTCAGCACGAGTCTTTATCTAAAATAAGAACCATGCTTATGGCAGGGTTACTATATAATTACAAAGCCGGTAGTATAAGCAACGGCAACATTGAGGTGTTAAGAGATCTGTTTATCAAAAATTATTTCAAACTATATACATCGCCTTTTATTTTACAGCAATTAAAAGGCTGGGGCTATCTTAATGAACATGCTTTTAATGCAAATGCAGAAAAAAATATACAGTCTGTATTTAAAGAACTGCCGGTTAATAAATGGGTAAGCTATACAAATCTGTTAGAATTGGTGGAAAGCAGGTTGATTGATAATAGCCCGATACATGCCACCGCTGTAAGCAATTACCTTTATTATAATGAGACAATTAAAACAGACTACAGCAGTTTTTCTGATAAAAGACCTATCAGGCTAAACGAATACAACCGCTTGATTACTGAACCCTTTTTAAAAGGTTCCGTTTTTTTATATGCAGCTTTTGGCCTTATTGAAATTGCTTATGCCGATATAAATACCAGCGAGTTTGGTAAAACTTTTTACTCGGGCTACGATGGGTTAATGTATTTCAGGCTTACCCCGCTTGGCGCCTATGTTTTAGGTTTAAATGAGAGCTATGATGTTCCGGATAGCCAGCAAAAAAACACCTTACAGTTTTCAGACGATTCATTAATCATATTGGCGGAAGGAGATACGGGTGTAATAGATGTAATGCTGGCTAACTACACAGAAAAGTTAGCAATCAACCGCTACCGCGTTACCAACACTTCTTTCTTAAAGGATTGCAAAAACAAAAAGGATGTAGAAAACAAAATTGCTTTGTTTAAAAATACGATTGGCAAAAAACTCCCTCCTTTTTGGGAAAACTATTTTGCCGAATTCTTAAGTAATTCAAAAGCGATTAAGCAACAAAACCAAATAACAATATTACAGTTGCCTGCAGACCGCAAAGAACTTCATCGGCTCGTAGCGCAAGATGCTATATTGAAGCAAATAGTGCTGAAGGCAGAAAATTATTACATACTTATTGCCAATACCAATGTTGCAAAATTTAAAAGCAGGATGAAAGAGTTAGGGTATGTAGTGGAGTAAGGGTTAAGGGTTAGTTTTCTAAGAAACAACTATAAGTTTATTCGCCTGTGTTTAAGAGATGTAGCTTTCGTCGTCGTTGCTGCTCCTTAGTTGTACCTTCGGTTATCATTCCTCAAAAGAATTATTATTACAAGCGTATTAATTTTTTCGCTTTGCCATACTGATTGGTTTTCTATGTCTTTATCCTTTATATAAAATTTCGCTACCGTAAAATTTACTAATAACACTTTTGCTTTTATCATCAACCCACTTACACAAGGTCATGTTAATACAAAAACTAACTTTAAACTTCTTGTCGCTTATGCGTCAAAATAATTGCTTCTAAAACTTAAATCAATATGAAAAAAATATACATCTTTTCTTTTCTTTTAATCGCTTTCGGCGGCCTGCATGCACAAAGTTATGTCAGGTCTTTTCATTTGGATAAGCCTGTAAATATGGCGGCTATTCTTGCCCGTAAAGTTCCCCCGGCTATAGGCTTTTCAACCGTGAGCGAAGCACGTACAATTATTAGCGACATTATGGATGTTGCAGAGATACAACAAAACTTTAAAGTTGTTTCAACTACCCAGGTTGATAATGCTGCTGCAGTTATTTATCAAAACCAGCGTTATATTTTATACAACCCTTCGTTTATAAATCAATTAGATAAAGCGGCTAACGATAAGTGGGCTTCCATCAGTGTATTGGGTCATGAGATAGGACATCACCTGCTGGGTCATACTTTAGATGGCACCGGCAGCCAGATACCAAAAGAGCTTGGGGCAGATGAATTTTCAGGACTTGTTTTACGCAGAATGGGAGCAAGTTTACAACAGGCACAACTGGCAATGCAATTAATTTCAAGCCCTAATGCAAGTGCTACTCATCCCGGCGAAAGAGACCGGCTGGCCGCAATAGCAAGAGGTTGGAATAGTACCACTACTCTAACCAATAGAAGTAACAGGGATGTAGCTATTGAGTACCCAACAAACGACGGAAGAGCTACTTATCCAAATCCAAATTATCCTAATTCTCCTGAAGATCGTAATACAAGGGAAAGCTACCCTGGTACAAACGACCCAAGAGGCAATTACCCTGATCGTAATTATCCTAACTACCCGCAAAGGCAAAATGAAAGAAGAAATTACCCTACTTATCCGGGAAGAAGAGGTAATACGGCAACTACTCAAACGATTATTTATGATGTTAAGTTCAACCGTTCTAACGGTGAGCAGTACTTTATAACATCTCAAAATAACGTTATAAGGTATAGGGGCAACAGGTTTTATTCAGTCGCAAAAATTGCTATAACAAACAGGTCCGATTTTCCTTATGTTATTTATGATGACCAGACGCAATTGTATGTTGACAGGAAAGGAAATATATACAGCGATAACCGGCAGTATGTGGGCCGGATTATACCGCACAGGTGACAATATCCTTAGTGATCTGCCTAAAAAAAGCGAAGTTTAGAGCTTCGCTTTTTTTTATTATTTCATCTTAACTCTTTCCTTTTAGTTACGGTAATTGCAATTCACGGAAGAAACTTTATACATGGGCTTAATTCATCTTTTAATAACTTTTGCATAATTACCATTCCCCGAAGTTCTGCTTTCATTAACTGGTGAGGTAAGGTATAAGTACCGGTAATTATAAAGCCCCTATTGTTATAAAAAGCAATTGAAGATTCGCTCGTGTCCATAGCCTTTAACCAGATTAATTCCTTGTTGTTTTCTTTCGCAATTTTAATTGTCAACTCCACAAGTTCTGAACCAATGCCTTTGCCTGTAGCTTCCTCATTTAGATAAATACGTTCGAGTTCTAAGGCATTTTTATATTTACTATCTAAAGGAGCATCAATATTTAATTTTAAAAAACCAACATGCGTATTACAATATAAAGCAAGATAAAACTCAGCATTAGTATCATTTAATTCAGCAGTCAATGCTTCGGTTGTAAAGCATCTATTTATGTACCACTGCCCGCCATCGTACCAAAGATGCAGGTAATAATCAGAATAGGAGTTAATAGCTACTTCGCTAAGTAAGCGTGCATCTTTTTACCCCAAGTTTTTGTACTCTTATTTCTTTCATTTTTTCAAATGCTATATACCCCAATACCAACCTGTACAATTAGAATATCTTACCGCTTTCATCCTTATCTAAAAGCCCCGAAGTAAGTGCATCATCAAATGCATGATGCTTGTTAGCCAACACTTGTCTTAGTATATCATGAATAGTAATTATTCCTGCTAACTGATTATCATCATCATAAGCAACGAGGTACCGGTTTCCACGAACATTCATCAGGTACATGCAGTCTTCTATAGTTTTTGACATATATACTTCCGGCAATTCGGTGTTCATCACTTCCTGTACCATCGTGTCTCTGCTCGACCTGCCTTTTAAAACGAGATTACGGGTATAATCTCTCTCGCTAAAAATTCCTTTAAATTCATCACCATCCATTACTACGAGATAGCTCAAATTAACCGAGGCTAATGTTCTAAGTGCGTCAATTACCATGGTTGTTGGTTCGATGGTGTTGGTTAGTTCTTCTTTTGTTTTTAAAATGTCTTTTACAGTAATCATGGCAAGAATTTTTTATACTTCGAAAATAGTTTTTCCTTTCTTGTTAATCATGTCTTTTTAATTTCAATAGAATTCTTGAGACATTTTTTTTATTGTAAGGCACTCATTTTTAAAAGATAAAGATACTTATGGCAAAATTAAAGCTAACAGGCAAGCAACTAAGAAGCATCGGTTACCCTGAAGGTCCGGTGATAAGTATTGCAATGGATGTAATGGAAAAAAGTTACAAACGCAATTCGATCGATCACGCTTTGGGCATTTTAAAAAATATACTGGAAGAACCTGCCACTTATATACATGATGAAGTATTGGGTAGGATTGCGAACGAACTAATAGCAAAGCAAAAAAAAGAAGAAGCAAACATTGCGTTAAGAGAAGAAGGTGTACACTATAATATTTTCGGCGGTGAGTTTATTGAGGAAGGAGCACTCGCGCAAATGACACAAGCTGCCCGGTTACCAATTAGTGTTGCAGGCGCTTTAATGCCTGATGCACACCATGGCTATGGCTTGCCTATCGGCGGTGTGCTTGCCACAGAAAATGCAATTATTCCTTATGGTGTTGGCGTTGATATTGGTTGCCGCATGTGCTTATCCATTTTTGATATTGACCCAAAGGAGCTTGAGTTTAGAGAAAGTTATTTTACTCGTGAGCTTAATGAAGCCACTCTGTTTGGTGCCGGTCGCGAATTTAAAAAAGCGACAGATCACGAAGTATTGTACCGGAAAGAGTTTAGAGAAGTTGATGTGCTGAGAGGGTTGCGGGATAAGGCTGCAGGCCAGCTTGGCTCTTCAGGATCCGGGAACCATTTTGTTGAATTTGGGGTTGTGGAAATTGCTAATAAAGACAATGAGTTCAATGTAGAGCCCGGCAAATATTTGGGCTTATTGTCTCACTCAGGTTCACGAGCTATTGGTGCAACGGTTGCCAATCACTTTACAAAATTGGCGAAAGAAAAACGCAGGCTTCCCAATGAAGCATCGAACCTCGCATGGTTTAACCTTGATGAAGAGGAAGGCATTCAATATTGGATGGCGATGAATTTAGCGGGAGATTACGCAAGTGCGTGTCATCATGTTATACATGATAAGATTGCAAATCAATTAGGCTACCAGCCACTTAAAATAGTCGAGAACCACCACAACTTTGCATGGAAAGAAATGTATGAAGGCAAAGAAGTGATCGTTCATCGAAAAGGTGCAACACCTGCAGGCAAAGGTGTGTTGGGAATTATTCCGGGAAGCATGACAGCACCCGGCTTTATTGTAAAAGGCAAAGGAGAAAATGCATCTGTAAATTCAGCAAGCCATGGTGCGGGAAGGCAAATGAGCCGTACTGCTGCCTTAAACAAGATAACTGCTCAACAGCTAAAAGATGAACTGCAAAAGCATGGCGTCAAGCTGATTGGTGGCGGCCTGGATGAAGCGCCTTTTGCTTATAAGGATATTCATACCGTAATGAATGCACAAAAGCATTTGGTAGATACAGTTGGCTTATTTTATCCTAAAATTGTAAAGATGGATGATACGCCGCCGCGCCATAGGAAGAAAATCTGAACCATGATTTTTGGGATTAATGGGATTGGCAAAATATTATTTCTGAACCACTTTTTCGGGATTAATGGGATTGTAAGAAATTATAATAATATAAGGGAAAAACCTACGGCCATTAATAGTGCTTTTTTTTATAAACATGATAGTAACATCTTTTGAAGCACTGGTGTTTTAACCAAAGATTTTAGCAACGACAGCGTACCTTTATTGCATGTCTGATAAGCAACTCTACAACGAAAAATTCGCCCAAATATATAACGGCCTTAATACCCAGCAGAAGCTCGCGGTCGACAATATTGAAGGCCCTGTAATGGTAATTGCAGGTCCCGGAACAGGCAAGACACAAATACTTAGTGCACGTATAGGAAAGATATTATTAGATACTGACACAAATCCCAACAATATCCTTTGCCTCACCTATACCGATGCCGGTGTTATAGCCATGCGTAAGCGCCTTTTAAGCTTTATCGGACCCGATGCTTACAAAGTTAACATCTATACCTTCCATGCTTTTTGTAACGATATCATCCAGGAAAATCTTTCACTGTTTGAAAAGAATTCCATGGACCCAATCTCCGACCTGGAGAAGATTGAGCTGTATAAAAAACTGATTGATACCCTTCCTAAAAATCATCCTTTAAAAAGGTATCGCGGCGATGTTTATTATGAAATAAAAAACCTTCAGTCTCTCTTCAGTACAATGAAGCGCGAAGGTTGGAGCCCTGAGTTTATTAACGGTAAAATTGACGACTATACTAAGGATATTAAAACAAGAGACGAATTTATTTATAAAACCAGCAGGCCAGGAAAATGGAATAAGGGAGACTATAAACCCGCCTACACAGAAGCGTTGGATAAAATGGAAAAGCTTGGTGCTGCAGTAAACCAGTTCGAACGTTTTCAGCAGTTGATGCGAAGTCGCAACCGGTATGATTTTGATGATATGATCAACTGGGTTATCAAAGCTTTTGAAGAGACCCCTTCTTTGCTTTCGCGCTACCAGGAGCAGTTTTTATACATACTCGTTGACGAATACCAGGATACCAGTGGAACCCAAAATAAGTTGGTTCAATTACTAATCAGTTTCTGGGATAAACCAAACGTGTTTGTGGTGGGCGACGACGACCAGAGTATTTATCGTTTTCAGGGAGCGAACGTTGAGAATATGCTGGCATTTGCAGAAAGCTATAAGCAGGATTTATTAACTGTTGTGCTTACGGGCAACTACCGGTCCGTTCAGCCAATATTGAACGTTTCGAAAACTTTAATCGACCGGAATGAAGAGCGTTTGGTTTCGCAGATTAAAGGTTTAAGCAAAGAGTTATTATGCTGTAACGATAAGTGGAGCAGCATCAGCGATGCTGATTGCTGCCCAAAGATAAAAGAGTATGAAACGCAGCACCAGGAAATGATACACATCGTAATGCAGGTAGAAGCGCTTTTACAGGAGGGCATATCTCCCGGCGACATCAGCATCATCTTTAAAGAAAACAAATATGGCGAAGAGCTTGCGCAGTATTTCAAGCTGCACAACGTTCCGGTTTACAGCAAGCGTAAACTGAATATTCTTGAAATACCGCTTGCTAAAAAAATTGTGCTGCTGCTGCATTATCTTGCTGCTGAGCATGACGTGCCTTACGGGGGCGATGAAATGTTGTTCGAAATTCTTCACTTCGATTTCTTTAATATTCCGCCGATCCAAATTGCCAAGCTTAGCATAGAAGTGGATGATAAAAAATATGGCGGCGAAAAAACATCTCTGCGGAGATTATTATACGAGAAGGCAAACCGGCCTCCCGCCAATCTTTTCGATACCGGTATTCATAAAAACCTGAAGTCTGCAAGCAACATACTCGAAAAACTGATCGCCGAAGTTTCGAATGTTACCCTTCAAACATTATTCGAAAAACTAATTCGCGATGCCGGCATATTAAGTTATGTGATGAAGAGTGGCGAAAAGCTTTGGTATATGCGGGTGCTTACCGGCCTGTTCGATTTTATTAAAGAAGAAACACGGCGCAATCCGATGCTTAACGTGCAGGGGCTGGTTAACATTTTCGATTTGATGGAGAAGGAAGTTTTAAGTCTTCCCTTGGTGCAGGTAAGCGGAAGTGAAAAAGGCATTAACCTGTTAACCGTTCACGGCTCCAAAGGGTTGGAATATCATTATGTCTTCATCGTGGGCGCAAATGCTTCACACTGGGAGAAGAAACGCAAGCCTAACGGCGGCTATTCTTTTCCTGATACCATGTTTACTTCGGTATCAAAAAGCAAGGAGGAAGAAGAGCTTCGCCGCTTGTTTTACGTGGCGTTAACAAGGGCGCAGCAACATTTATTTATCAGTTACAGCCGCTTTAGAAATGATGGAAGATATTTAGAACCATCTATGTTTATTGCCGAGATACAGGAAAAACATTTGCTGCCGATAGAGAATGTTTACATTGATGAAAATAAACAGGCAGAGTTTGCTGCATTGCAGTTTAACAAAGAAATGCAGCCTGAAATTGACAAGATAGAAGAAGATTTTGTTGGTCCTTTGCTTGACAAGTTTGTAATGAATGTGACAGCCCTGAACAACTATCTTAAATGTCCCTTAGACTTTTATTTCAATAATCTTGTACGGGTTCCTTCGGGTAAGTCTGAAGCCACTGAATTTGGTTCTGCCATTCATTTTGCCTTGCAACGGCTATTTGAAAAAATGCAGCAGAACAATAACACCTTTCCTTCGTACCAGGAATTCATCGGCGACTTCGACTGGTACATGCACCGCCATCGTGAAAGCTTTACTAAAGAACAATTTGCACGACGAATTGAATACGGTAATGAAGTGCTTACCAACTATTACAACAAATACATTGATAGCTGGAATAAGATTGTTGTCGTGGAACGCAATATTAAAAATGTTGTAGTAAACGGCGTACCTCTAAAAGGTAAATTAGATAAGCTTGAGTTTAAAGGAAAGTTGGTTAACGTGGTCGATTACAAAAGCGGCGACGTATATAAAGCATTGCAAAAACTGAAAGGACCAAATGAGAAAGAACCTGATGGTGGAAGCTATTGGCGGCAAGCGGTATTTTACAAAATTTTAGTTGATAACCTTGGCAGGACAAAATGGAAAGCTGTAAGTACGGAATTTGATTTTATAGAGCCGGATAAAAAGAAAACTTATCGTAAAGAAAAAGTCATCATAACTCATGAAGATGTTGGAATTGTTACAGCACAAATCACGGAAGTATGGGAAAAAATTCAAAACAGGGAATTTTATACCGGCTGTGGAAAGGAAGATTGCCATTGGTGCAAGTTTGTAAAATCAAATGACCTTGCTATTGATTTTCATGACCCAAATGAGGAAATGGCTTTTGAGCCTTTTGGGGGAGAAGAGATCGAAGGGGGGATGTAGGAGGATTATTTAATTGTTATTTTTGCAATCGAAAGATAGATTAAACGTGAGTAAATGGAGCTTTATATGTTTGAAACTTGCAGCAGCTAATTACGATAAAAAAAGCATTGGCTGAGTTAAAGCCCGAACTTGTTCAGCATTACCACGTGCGTACTATCGGTCTTTTTGGATCAGTAGTTCGTAACGACTTTTCTTCTGCAAGTGATATTGATATTATTGTGGACTTCAATAAACCAATAGGTATTGAATTTATAGACTTAGCAAATTTTATTGAAGAGAAACTCAAACATAAAGTTGACCTTGTTTCTAAAAGTGGCATTAAAGACAAATACCTAAAGGTTATAGAACCAGAAATTGTATATGTCTAAACGGAATTCCAAGCTTCTTGTTGAAGACATTTTAGAAAGCGCACAAAAGATTCTTGATTACACAGAAGAACTTAGCTTTAATGAATTTATTAATGACAGTAAAACTATAGATGCTGTTATACGTAATTTTGAAATTATAGGCGAAGCGGGTAACATGCTGCCTGAAGATTTTAAAGATAGATATTCTTCAATTGATTGGCATCGCATCAGAGGTTTTAGGAATCGCATAGTGCATCACTATTTTGGTATTGACTATTCTATCGTCTGGCAAATTAAGAGAGCTTTTCTGCCTGAATTAATTCTACAGCTAAAGCGGCTTTCTGATTGAGTTGTGCTACTGTCAATTGAGCATTCCCCCTTTCCTTAAAAATACCCAAACCACTTCTATTAACTACTTCAACAAATAATTGCTGCTTTGTTCGAAGCAAGGGAATCCTTTGTTTGCTACTTCCTTAACTTTACAAGCATTCACAACATTATTAAATTTCCTACATTTAACTAATGAAAATAGATGTGCAATACGTTAACGACAGCAATGGTAAAACACAAGCTATTCAGTTAACATTAACGGAGTGGGAAAAGATACTTGCTAAACTTAGAAAATATGAGCAAATATTAAAGGTAAAGACTGATTTAAAAGAAGCGTTTGAACAAGTAGCATTGTTAAGAAAATCAAAAACGGAAAAGCAAACATTAACTGATTTTCTTAATGAAATATAATGTCATCCCGGTTGACAAATTTAAAAAGGAAGCAAAACGACTTATAAAAAAATATACATCACTTAAGAGTGAGCTGAAAGAATTAAATAATATTCTATCAGTTAATCCTGCCTTCGGAACTCCATTAGGTAACAATACTTACAAAATAAGAGTATCTATAAAAAGTAAAGGAAAAGGCAAAAGTGGAGGAGCAAGAGTTATTACTTATACACTTACTGAAAATCAGGAAGTTTATTTACTGACAATATATGACAAGTCTGAACTTGATACGATAGATGACAAAACATTATCAAAAATCATAAGTAGCGTCGTTGCAAAAGAATGAACACACCACATTGTAGCATTGTAATCATTAACTAAACAAAATAAATAGGAAAGACCTAATATCCCCTTTTCCTAAAAATCCCCTAAATCCCTTTCTCCCACCGCTTCAACAAATAATTGCTGTTATGTTTGCATTGCACACAAGCAGTAATGATAAAACGCATTTCTCTATATTTTTCTCTCATCATCGTTTTCATTAGTACAATTCTAATTATCGGAGCTGCAGGCTGTGCTAATATCATTCCTCCATCCGGCGGGCCAAGAGATAGCCTTCCGCCTGTTTTGATTGCTGCCAATCCTGCAGATTCTATTACCAACTTTACAGGCAACCGCATCACTTTATCCTTCAACGAATTTGTAGAAATCCAAAATACACAAGAGAATGTTTTGGTATCTCCCACACCTGTTAATACCCCAAATATTGATTACAAGCTAAGAACGGTAACTGTAAAACTGCGGGATACTTTAGAGCCTGCAACTACTTACTCGATCAATTTTGGAGATGCTATAAAAGATGTGAATGAAGGGAATATTTTAAAAAACTTCACCTATGTTTTTTCCACAGGCAGCACGATAGATCAAAATACGTTTGCAGGCAAAGTAATTGTTGCCGAAACAGGTAAGGCCGACAGTACTTTAATTGTAGTTCTTCACCGCAACTTTGCGGATAGCGCAGTTGCCAAAGAACGACCCCGCTACATAGCAAAGCTTGATGGAAGAGGTAACTTTCAATTCAATAACCTTCCTGCAGGAACATTTGCTGTTTATGCACTTCCCAACGATTATTCAAAACGCTACGATGATACAACTAAATTATTTGCTTTTGCAGATAAACCTGTAACGATTGCCGACAGCACACAACCCATAACCTTATATGCTTTTTCGTTGCCGAAAGAAACTGTTGCAGCTCCTGCAGGTAATACAAATCGCGCTACGTCAAGAGATAAACAACTTCGCTACACCACTAATCTTGAAAGCGGCAAACAGGACATTTTAAAAACCCTCCAATTAGACCTAAACAGGAAAGTATCTTTTGACAGTACTAAAATTATACTTGCCGATACCAGTCTCAAGCCTATAACTAATTATCAAATTATTGCCGACACTAATCGTACTCAATTTACCATTCGTTATAACTGGCCTGCAAATACTGCCTTCAACCTGGTAATTGATAAAAGTGCTTTTACCGATTCTGCCGGTGCTACACTCGCAAAAAACGACACCCTACGCTTTACTACAAAACGGGAAGACGAATACGGAAGCGTGAAGGTGAGATTTAAAAACCTTGACCTTACTAAAAATCCTGTTTTGCAATTAGTGCAGACAGATAAGGTAGTTGAATCAATACTATTAACAGCTACTGAATGGTCGCGAAAGCTTTTCCCCCCCGGTGAGTACAGTCTTCGTATTTTAAATGATAGCAACAAAAATGGTAAATGGGATACCGGCAGATTTTTTGGAGAGCATCGCCAGCCAGAAATTGTGACCAGCATTAATACTACATTAAGTATAAGAGCTAATTGGGATAATGAGAAGGATATAACATTGTAATAAAAATCCTTTGCATTTCCCATCAACACAGCGATGTTAACAAACTCGTCGTTGCGGGGAGGAACAACGAAGCAATCTGCTCTTTATAATTAATGCTCAAAATCGCATGATCAGATTGTTTCCTGCCTTGCAATGACGAGGATTTTTTAGCTTTCCGTCAACTGTCATCTCTCATCCGTCATCTGTACATTTGCAGTATGCAACTTCCCTCTTCTCTCTTAGAAAATGCGGTAAATGAATTCTCGAAGCTGCCTGGCATTGGTAAAAAAACCGCCTTACGCCTTGTACTGCATTTACTAAAGCAGGATGCAGGCGAAGTGCAACATTTTGGGGATACTATTTCGCGCATGCGCAACGACATTAAATTTTGCCAGCGCTGTTCAAACATCAGTGATGCAGATATATGTTCAATATGTGCAAACAGTAGTCGCCATCAACAGGTAATATGTGTGGTAGAAAACATTCGCGATGTTATTGCTATTGAAAGCACCCAACAATTCAATGGCACATACCATGTGCTCGGCGGCATCATTTCCCCGCTTGATGGGATTGGTCCCGACCAGTTAAACATTGAAGGACTGGTACAGCGAATTCAAAAAGAAAATACTGAAGAACTGATCTTTGCACTTAACCCTAACATACAAGGTGATACTACGATTTATTACATTCAAAAGAAGCTACATAAAAATACCTGTAAGATAACCACCATTGCCCGCGGTATTGCCTTTGGTGGCGAACTTGAATACGCAGATGAAATGACACTTGCACGAAGCATCAGTAACCGTCTGCCCGTTGCTCAGTATGTTAAGTAAAACTGTAAAGGGGAATGTTAGTTAAGTACTAACTCGTTGAAACGATATTTGAATGCTGTACTTTAAACCTGAGGCTGTAAAATGAAATCTTTCTCTCAACGTCTTCGACCGTTTCTTAACTGAATGACATTGCCACAGGAGAATAATTAATTAAACAAAGCAATGCAGGTCAAAGCATCGCTAAACAGAGACCATAAGTGAAATGTGTGAAGACCAAAAGCACGGCCATATCTTACTGCCTGGCCTCCCTCTCCTTTGCAAGGAGAGGGACAGAGGGTGAGGTTTTCCGGTTCAGTGCCTTATTATTCCCGCCCGGCTAAAAACTTTCCTGTAACGATAGTTGTAAATGTACCTTGGCCGTATCAAAATAAGGGCATGAACAATAAGCTTAGAATATTCCTCATCATAGCGCTCGTTGTTGTTTTAGGCGGCGGCGCGGTGGCTTATTTTATGTGGAATAAACCAAAGCGAAATGTTGAAGATGAAAAAGGCATTGGAATTACAGCTTCGCTATTAGTAAAAGAATATCAACAAAACGAAGCAGAAGCGAATAAAAAATATCTGGATAAAACGATCCAGGTCACAGGTAATGTTAGCGATGTTAAAAATAACCAGGACGGAAAAGCTACTATCATGCTAACATCCGGCGATCCTTTTACCGGGGTATTTTGTACACTTAAAGAAAGGCCGGGGAGTATTAATACAGGTTCTTCTGTAATAATTAAAGGCATTTGCAGCGGTATGTTAACTGATGTACGTTTAAGAGAAGCTGTAGTTGTAAAATAAAGACAGCAAATATTTTAAACCATAATAATTGCATATAACACCAACAAAATTAATAGAGGTAAAAGTGCCTGTAACAAAAACCTAACCTATGAGTAAAAAGAGATCAATAGCAATCATTCTCGTTGCAGTTTGTTTTGCCGGCTGTTATTACGACAAAGAAGAGTTGGTTTATCCGCGCCAAGCTACTACAACCACTACAGCATCCTGCGATACCACTGCAGTAAAATATAGTGTTGATATTAAAAATATTTTAAGTACCAGTTGTTATGGCTGTCATAGTGGAACAGCAGCAAATGGAGGAGGTTTTAAATATGATGTATATCCCGGCAACCTTGTACCCAAAGCACTTTCTGGAGCATTGGTGGGGTCCATTACACATAGCCCCGGCTTTTCTCCCATGCCCAAAGGAGGAGGTAAATTATCTGACTGTGATATTGCTAAAATCAGAACCTGGGTAAGAAATGGCGCTCCTAATAACTAATCAGGAAACGGTAATAAAATAATTTTAATGAAACGGCTATTCATTCTGGTTGCAGCAATAGGTTTAGCTTCAACTTGTTTACAGGCTCAAAAAATATACAGTACAAAAACAGGCAAAATATCTTTTTTCTCTAACGCACCACTGGAAGATATTGAAGCAAAAACCACCGAAGTTGAAAGCAAGCTTTTAGCATCAACAGGGCAAGTTGTTTTTACTTTATTAATGAAAGGCTTCCAGTTCGAAAACCCGCTGATGCAGGAACATTTTAATGAAAACTATGTAGAAAGCACTAAGTACCCTAAAGCTGATTTCAAAGGTTTTATTACCAATATTAAAGACATAAACTTTACTAAAGACGGCACTTACCCTGCTAATGTAAATGGCATGCTTACCATTCACGGGGTTACTAAAGAAGTAAGCTCAACCGGAACTATTTCTGTAAACACCGGAAAGGTTACTGCAAAAAGTAAATTTAATATTACCCTTAAAGACTATAACATTGGCGGATCGCTGATAGGTAAAAAGATTGCTAACCAAATTGAGATTACTGTTGAATGCCAGTATGAATAAATACAAACTGCTTATGAAAAAAATTCTTTTAATACTTATTGTATCCTCTGGGTATTGTACAACTATGGTTGCACAGGATAGCACCGGGGTATCTTCAAAGTCTGCCGCGGATAGTACTGACTTGTTTAAACAGCTTGAGCAAGAAAGTAAAGTGGCCGATAAAAACAGGACCGATTATACATCGGCAACTTTTAAAACTACACGAATTATAAACAGTCATAGTGTAGAAACTACCGGTAAGGGAATTTTAGATTTTAGAATATCCCATCGTTTTGGCGCTTTTAATGATAAGGGACAATTGCTGGGATTCGACATTGCGAAGATGCGTCTTGGCTTCGACTATGGTTTAACCAACAGGTTAATGATTGGTGTTGGCAGAAGCAGCCGCAACGTGTGGCAAAAACAGTACGACGGATTTTTTAAGTATAAGTTATTGCGGCAGTCAACAGGAAAAATGACTATGCCGGTAACTGTATCGCTTATGTCTTCCATACTGCTTCAAACCGATTCGAGGTGGAAAACGGATAC
>MWYU01000342.1 GCA_002050375.1 Chitinophagales bacterium 62-2 | reverse complement strand
ATGCTTACCTTCACAAAGGAGGAAAAATGTTAGTAGCAACTCTAACGTGACGACGCAATAAACAAACCCGTGAAAGAAAATTATCCGAAAATATATTTTCATAAAAGAATAGTTCAGGCAAAACTTTTTATTGATACAAACTTTAATTGCAACATTGACCTTAGCAATATTGCAGATGAAGCATACTTTTCTAAATTTCACTTCATCCAGTCATTTAAAACAATTTATGGCAAAACTCCACATCAATACTTTACACAAGTAAGAATAGAAAATGCGAAAGTGTTTTTGCAAAAAGGAATTTTTGCCGAACAAAAAGGTTGGACACAAAAAAGCAATTTTCAAGAAGTGCACTGAAAAATCATTTGCACATTTTTGCTGTTCAACAAAAAATCAAAGAATGATTACAAGATTAAATCATTAGCATCTTTGTTCTTAACCAGGACGGTGCTTATGAGTTTTACGTTAACAAACTCGGTTTTAAAGTTCACACCGATGCTCCAAATGGGACCAGGTATGCGTTGGCTTACAGTTTGTACTCCGGAACAACCTGACTTAGAAATAACACTAACGTCAATTGAAGATGGGATGAGGTTCAGGAATGGTGCAGCCGAACAAATGAGAGAACTTGTGAAGAAAGGAACATTTGGGTTTGGTGTATTTGAATGTAACGACCTTAATGCCACTTATGAAGAGTTGAAAGCAAAAGGAGTTGTTTTTAAGAAACCCCCGACAAAAGAGTTTTATGGATACGAAGCATTATTTATAGACGACTCCGGCAACTGGTTTTCGCTCGGACAGAAAAAGTGACAACCATAAGAAGGGCATCTGCAATTGGTCAGACAGCCCTTCGCACTTTAAGCAAAGGGAGCACTTTATGCGATTTCAGGTAATAGAATTTCTATTTGGGTAAAATAACGTTCGACAAATTCACCCTCCTTCAACAATCCATTTTTTATATGATATTCCACTCCCTTGCCTGTTGACAAAGCATGCTCATCTTCAACCAGAGTTTCTATATATAAATTTATTGCCTCCTGCATATTAGCAATGGTTCTTTCTACATTATTACCAACGGTAATACAACCTGGAATATCAGGGGAAAACGCCGAAAATCCTGTTTCAGATTTTTCTATAACCACAAGGGAACTTTTAGATAAGCTTTATGCTGATAACGCACTTATCTCCTGCTTGCTATCAATAAATTCAAATCTGTAAACTTCAGATCAAATCTTTGGCTGAGATAAAAGTTGGTGAGGTAGCCTTTGTACATATAAATGCCATGGCGAAGATTAAAGTTGTGCCATACCATTTCTTCAAATCCGCCCTCGTCGCTTATCTCAAGCAATAAAGGCATTAAAACATTACTGATAGCCTGGCTTGCGGTACGCGCAAAGCCGCTTGCAATATTTGGAACTCCATAATGAATAACATCATGCTTTACGAAAGTTGGATTTTCATGGCTGGTTATTTCACTGGTTTCGAAACAACCGCCACGATCTATACTTACATCGATAATCACACTTCGCGGCCGCATAGCTGCCACCATTTCTTCTGTAACAAGTATGGGCGTTCTGCCAAACTCGCTGCTGATTGCACCTACTGCCACTTCGCAGGTTTTTAATTGCTTTGCCAGAATCTTTGGTTCTATTACGCTTGTCCAGACTCTTATTCCTAAATTGTTTTGAAGTCGTTTAAGGCGGTAAACATTATTATCAAAAACTTTAACCGAAGCACCTAATGCCAGAGCAGTACGCGTAGCAAATTCACCCACTACACCCGCGCCGATAATAATAACTTTGGTAGGCGGAATACCGCTGATGCCACCGAGCAACACTCCCTTTCCGTCATTTGCACATGCCAAATATTGGCTGGCAATAAGCATAATTGCACTTCCGGCAATTTCGCTCATACTGCGAACAATGGGGTAAGTTCCGCTGTCATCTTTTAGATTTTCGAAACTTAATGCAGTGATTTTTTTCTCGATCATTTTCTCAAGAAACTCACTTTTCATTGCAGATAAGTGAATGGGAGAAATTACTGTCTGGCTAACTTGTAAAAGCGGAAGATCTTCTTCAACTACGGGTGCACTCTTAACAAGTATAGGAGCTTTAAAAACATCCTGCCTGCTGTAAACAATCTTTGCCCCCGCTTCGCTGTAATCCTTATCCGTGT
>MWYU01000230.1 GCA_002050375.1 Chitinophagales bacterium 62-2 | reverse complement strand
GCGAGATGGTGATTGCACATCCACTGTACGCCGAGTCACTAAACAACCTGTTTAAGAAAATGGGCTAACGAGGCAGAGGACACCTCATTGTAATCGAGAACCTTTCTGATAAAACAAAATAAAATGAAAAAAACAATTGGGCTTGTAGGATTAGGAAAAATGGGGGGCAATCTTGCCTTGCAGGCGGTGGAAAAAGGATATAAGGTAGTCTCAGAAGTGCCTTCCTATATAGAAGATACTGGTGAGGTAAATTGGCTTATCAATGATGCCATGCACATGGAAGTTCGGTGCCTGTCATCTCCCAGGCAGTGATGCCACTGATAGCTGGCAGAGATAACCAGCAGGTTGCATCCAGAGCCATTGCCATGATGCGCCACGGGTTTAGCGGTCATTCCCTCGGTTAAGATGAAGCTATCAAAAAACGAACGAAGAAATGGAAAAGTTGGTGGCTTTTAGAAAATAAAGAAATGAGGTTAATTGGATAGTGCAATGCATTTCAATATCGCTCTTCATTTAAAACATCAAAAATGGAAATAGGCAAAAAGATATGGGCTATAGCAGAAGGTTATATTCCGTCCCAAAGCACTGGTAAGGAGCCGGAGTTTACGAGTCATGAAACAGCCTGTATACTTAATACGTCAGACAAAGAGGCCAATATTAAATTGACCATTTATTTTTCTAATAAAGAACCTTACGGCCCTTATAGAATAATTGTTCCTCCAAAGCGAACAAGGCATGTTCGTTTTAATGATCTAAAAGAACCTTCTGAAATTCCTAAAGACACCGACTATTCCAGCGTGTTTGTATCAGATGTATCAGTAGTTATACAGCATACAAGATTGGATTCACGGCAAAAAGAAAATGCACTCCTGTCAACGATAGCATTTAGCATGTAACAAAGTCATAGCTTATTTGAGAAACGTGGAAAGTAAATGAGTGTGGCTTGTAGGGAGTAAACAGCCAGCCTACGCCTGTTGCTGATGTTTAAAAAACGTTGCTGAAGGAATCCGCTTAAATAACTATTTACCCTCATTGAATTGTTATCAATAACAGATTTGCCTGCGATTATTAAAGTAGATATCTGATACCTTTAACGCAGTTTATCTTAAGCAAAAAATAGATAAAGTAATCGTCACTAAGTTACTGGCAAAATCGTGGCTGCGAGGATGGACTTTTTTTCAATGCGAGTGATACCTAAATCTGTAATTACTTGTAAAAGCAATAAAGTTCTTTCTTTATACAATCAGGATATAGCAGTAGCCAAACTGTGGAAAGCCTTTCCATCGTACATACGTTAGTGACTATTTTTTAAGAATTGAAAGAAGAGAAAAGAAAAGCGAGTCGATTATAACTGCGCTTTTCTTTTTTCCCTTTTAAAAGTACCTTCAGTTACGCAGCATATACTGAATCTTTCATTACTTCTTCGCTACGTTCCCATTCTTCGTTACTTTCCAAATAGCACCGGTACCTGCTTTAAGGTCATATGGAGGTGTTTTAGACATATCAATGTTTACCACCCCATAGTCTACAATATACATCGCTCCATCCGGTCCAAATTTTACGTCAAAAGGTCTGTCCAAGCCTTGTCCCGTTTTACCTTGCGATGATGCAGGAATACCGCCGGAATTTGATACAAAAGGAGTAAGAGCACCTGTATTAGGATTTACTTTTACGACTCTAAAACCTTCGGCGGGAGCGTTGCCACGCAATGGATTGGTAGGTGGTGCCAGATCGCCCCATTCGGCAATAAACAATTGACCAGCAAGTGGCCCCCATGAATCAGGAGCAATGTCAAACAAAACTGGAGAGGAGTTTACTTCATGTCTGGAGAGAACAACAGCGGGGGTTGGAGGTGTTAGCCCGCTAGCTGCATGGTTAATGACAAACCCTAAATTTTTACCAAGAGATGTATTACCTACGAATACTTCCGCCTGAAACGCATCAGGCACTTCAAACTTCGCATTTGTGAGAGGCTCTCTTCCTGCAGAAAAATCAGGTACACCATACCACATGCCTTCATTAATTCTTAGCGAGGCGTCAAATTCGTCTTTTACAGGACGGGAGCCCCTGATATCGTATCCATTTTCAGTAGCATACATTTTTCCGTTTTTGTCCCAACCAATGCCGATCAAATTTCGGAAGCCCCATGCATGCATTGCAATGGTCGCCTCGGCAT
>MWYU01000238.1 GCA_002050375.1 Chitinophagales bacterium 62-2 | reverse complement strand
CAGCTAAAGATCATAATCAACTCCTTCCCCAACCACAAAAAGTTACTTATGGAAATGGTCAACTACTTATAAAGAATTTGACTATCACCTTTGCCTCAAAACCTTCAACAGAAGACAGATTTGCAGCACAGGAACTGGCCGTTATTTTATCTAAAGCAAGCTCTCAAACAATTGCAATAAGAGAATCGGTAACCACAGGCGCGTCTATACTTTTTAAAAGAACAGGCAACATTGATGCATTACCTGTAGTTGGAGAAAAGGCAGGCCCTGCCTCGCGTGAAGCTTATAAAATAAAAGTAACATCAAAAAATATTAATGTAACAGCAGTATCATCAGCAGGCCTTTATTATGCTGTTCAAACATTACGTCAGTTAATTGAGGGTTCGGGCGATAAGGCAACAATACCTGAAGTTGAAATTGAGGACTGGCCTTCACTTGCTTACCGCGGCTTTATGATGGATATGAGCCACATGCAATTTCCGAAGGTTGAAGAAATAAAAAACCAATTAGATTTTTTAGCACGCTGGAAGACCAATCAATACTTTTTCTATTCGGAAGCGAGCATAGAATTGGAAGGTTATCCGTTGCTTATGGCAAATGCAAGGTTCACTAAAGAACAGATTAAAAATATTATTGCTTATGCTAAAGCACGGCATATAGATGTGGTGCCAAATATGGAGCTGTACGGGCATTTGCACGACTTGTTCAAGTTAGAGCATTACGCAGACCTTTCTGTTACAGAATATGGCGGAGAGTTTAAACCAAAAGATGCACGTGTTAAAGTTTTATTGAACGATTGGATCACCCAGATCTCAAAGCTTTTTCCAAGCCCCTTTTTTCATATTGGTTTTGATGAAACGTGGGTTATTGAACTGGAAGCTAAAAAACTGGGTCAAACGGCTGACGAGCTTTATCTCGACATGCTTAATCAAACCACTGATATGGTGGAAAAGCAGGGAAAACAGGCGATGGTTTGGGCAGATATGCTGCAGAAGTTTCATGGTATCATCCCAAAAATGTCGAAGAAGGTTACTGCGGTTCCCTGGCATTATTTTCCGTTAAAAGAAGCGGAATACGATACTTTGCTAAGCCCTTTTTCAAAAGCCGGTATTCCTATGGTCGTACAAACTGCAAGCATAAACTGGCACTGGTTTTATCCTGCATTTGAAGTCTCTTTTCAAAATGTTGACTTGCTAATTAAAGCAGGGCGTAAATACAATTCGGTTGGCTACATCCAGTCTGGCTGGACGGATGATCCACAAACATTAATGCGCTTGTCGTGGCCCGACCTGGCTTATGGATCCATAGCTTCATGGCAAAGCGAACCAATTGATCAGGCGAACTTCTTTCAAAAGTATGCGCGGGCTCTCTATCCCTTAACTCTTGCTGCAACTATAGAAAAAGCGCATGTCGCTTTAATGAAGTCAGAATCTTTGATCAGGAAAGCAGTTGGCCAAACTGATAATGCACTTTGGGATGATCCATTTTCTGTAAAGTCTTTAAAAATGTATGAAAGCAATAAAGAAAACCTGCACCAGGGCAGGTTGGCTGCAGAAGAAGCACAGATATATTTAAGAGATGCATTGAAATCAGGCATTGATACTATCTGTTTGTTTGCAATGTTGACAGGTGCTAAGCAACTTGATTTTCTTTCAGCGAAATATTTGTTCGCCGGCAACATTGCTGAGATGCATAAGAAGTACAGAAAGCAACGTGATCCTGTAGAGTTCAGGATGATGATGGGCGAAGTAACCGCTTACTACCATTCTAAAACAGTTGACATGTTTGATGCGGTTGTGGAAACAAAAGAAATGTTTCGGCAAGCCTGGTTAAATGAGTATACATCGTTTCGATTAGGAATCCCTATGGCAAAGTTTGATATGGAACTGCAGTATTGGATGAAGGTGCAAAAGCGCCTGGACAGTTTGCGATGGAATTACAAAGACAATGAAGAATTGCCGTCATTACAATCTTTATTTGAAAGACTGTAAGTTGTATGCCACCTTTATTATGTTTACTATAAATTTTAAACTGTAGAATAAAAATATCATGAAACATAACCTTACCCGTCGTCGTTTTATCCGCACTGCATCGGCAGTTGGTGTTACCTTTGGTTTATCAGGCAGCTTGCCAAAAGCGTATGGACAACTTAAACCGGCTGAACAGGGAAGGGTTGGTATTATTGGTCTTGAC
>MWYU01000274.1 GCA_002050375.1 Chitinophagales bacterium 62-2 | reverse complement strand
GGGTAAGGAGTGAAAAAGGTTTGCTTGTGCATGTATAGGGGAAATTTGCTGCAGCATTATTCTTATTATCTAACTTTCTAACCCTTGATTAGCATTAATAATTGTATTGAACTTATTGTGAAGCCCTTTATTCTTTTCTTTGTGCTTTTTTTCCTACATAATTTCCATACGCTTCAGCTATATTATACGATTGGTCTTTTTATCTTTTAAGTGGTCGCTTATTCAGGGCTACTAATGTTTCAGTTTTGCTGAGGTGAGGAAATTGAATTCCGTTAGCTCGGCTAACTGAAGCTAAATCTATAAATAAAAATCTTACAGGTGTCACGGTTATGCTAAAAGGAACTGCACGTGGCAGCAGGACTGATGCTGATGGGAATTTTAGCATCAGGGCAAGAAAAGGTCAGGTGCTCGAATTTAGTTTCCTGGGTTTATTGAGTAAGGCAGTTGTTCTTGGCGATCAGAAGACCATTAATATAAGTATGGAGGAAAATACCAAAACATTAGATGATGTGGTTGTGATTGGTTACGGTACGGTTAAAAAAAGGGACTTGACTGGTTCGGTTGCTTCTGTAAGTGCCGAAAAGTTGAAAGATGCATCATCTGTATCGTTTGGCGATGCACTGAGGGGAAAATTATCAGGTGTGTTGGTAACCAGCAGTGGTGGCGAGCCGGGGGCCGGACTTGATATACGAATAAGAGGCATTAATTCTATAAGTGCATCAAGTAATCCACTGTATGTTGTAGATGGGGTACCAATTGAAAGTAACCAGGCGGAGGTTAAAACCGGGGGATCGCCTTTAAATAATCCTACGGTAAATCCACTTAGCTATATTGATCCAAATAATATTGCTTCTATCGAAGTACTAAAAGATGCCAGTGCCGCTGCAATTTATGGATCGAGGGGTGCCAATGGAGTTATCCTTATTACCACTAAATCGGGAGTTGCAGGAAAAGCGCAGATAACATTTAGTGCTTCTACCGGCATTTCTTATTTTAATAAAAGAATTGAATTGCTGGATGCCTATTCTTATTCCGAAAAAATACACCTTCTCCATCCTGATAATCCATTATATACTGATCTTACAACCCTGGCGTTTATCCCAATGGATTCAAGCAAAACTATCAACTGGCAGGATGAACTTTATCAAAATGCCAGTGTTCAAAATTATAATTTGGGTTTCTCTAATAATACCGATAGAAGTAAACTCTTTATGTCTTTGGGTTATAACAACACCGAAGGCATTATAAAAGGATCAAAATTTCAAAGATTATCTTTTTTAATTAATGCAGATACAAAGCTGTCTGACAGATTGAGTGTAGTGCTACGCTCAACCACTGGTTTTTCTAACAGGTTTGGGCAATTGTACGGAAATGGACAGGGGGCCAGTGGAGGTATTACTTTACGTATATTAACTTCTAAACCTTTTACCGGCAATGGAATTGTAGATCCTAATGATGCGGAATTTTCAAACCCGGTAGATTTTGTTGAGCAAAGTGAAAAATTAAATAAGTCGTTAACCAACCTGACAAATGTTTCTTTAAACTATAAGATAAACAGAGATTGGAATATAAAAATATTAGGAGGCGGTTATATTACCAATTCAAAGAATTCAACGTTCTTGTCTAAGGCCATAACCAATACTGCCAACTCGAATGGGCTGGCTTCGCTGGGTTCTGCCGTCACGTTTAACTGGTTAAATGAAAATACATTAAACTATAACAGCACATTTGGTAACCATAAGCTAACCGGCTTATTAGGTTTCACACAGCAACAAAATACAACAGAGAGCTTTTTTTTACAAGCGACCAATTTCCCCATAGAAATCAACGGAATAAATGCCATCCAGGACGCATTAAGTGTAAATCAATATGGCAGTGAAAAAACCCGGTGGGCGCTAAGGTCTTACCTGGGTCGTATAAACTATGGGTTTAAAGACAGGTACCAGTTTACCCTAAGCCTGAGGGCTGACGGCTCATCAAAGTTTTATGGAAGAAATAAATATTCCTATTTTCCTGCGGCTGCTTTTGCATGGCAGGTGGGTGATGAGGCGTTTATTAAAAATTTGAATGTTTTTGATGATTTTAAAATGCGGCTTAGTTATGGACTGATTGGAAATCAATCTATTCCTCCTTACAGTGCATTAAGCACAGCCGGCTCGGTGCGCTATTTTAGCGGAAGCACTCAATATAATGGCGCTTCAACGC
>MWYU01000346.1 GCA_002050375.1 Chitinophagales bacterium 62-2 | reverse complement strand
GCGTTACCAGGATAAAACCTGTAACCATTAGTATTATAGTTGTCTTGCGCAATTTTGTGAACTTGTTTATTTTCATTGAAGAATGAATAAAAGATTAAGGGTTAATGTTTGCTAGTGCACGCTTATTTTAAAGAAAGTTTTTTAACTCCTTCAAAAGTCATCTTAACAGGTTTAATAAATCCTTTTTCATCAAAGAACATTTCATCAATACAAGTTACTCTGTGGTTGCCATCCATCTCGCCTAAAGGGCGGCGATGATAAACAATAAACCACTTATTATTTTTATCTGCATGAATTACAGAATGATGACCGGCACCCGTAGCAATGGTAGAATCCTGCTGCAATATTTTGCCTACACGTTCAAAAGGTCCGAAAGGAGAGTTTGCTATGGCATAGGCAACAGAATAATTGGGTCCTGTCCATCCACCTTCCGACCACATAAAATAATACTTACCGTTTCTGATAAACATAAAAGGGCCTTCTACATATCCTTTCGGCGTGATCTCTTTAAAAGTAGTTGAATCATCGTAAGGAATAAGACCTGTAAAATCATCTTTCAGTTTTGCTATGTTGCAATGCCTCCAGCCTCCATAAATAATATAGTATTGCCCGTCTTTATCCTTAAACACAAACTGGTCAATCGGTTGAGCGCCGTTATAGAATTTATCAATTAAAGGCTTACCCAGATAATCTTTAAAAGGACCGGCAGGATTATCAGCAACAGCTACACCTATTCCCCCTTGCTGATTATCATTTTGTATATCGTTTGCTCCAAAAAATAAATAATATTTACCTCCCTTTTCAACAATTGCAGGCGCCCATACTGCTCTTTTTGCCCACTTTACATTTGCTGTATCTAATATGCGGCTATGCTTATTCCAGTTTACAAGGTCAGTGGAAGAGAAAGCATCAAGAAACACTTGTTGGTTATAGGGAGCAGAATAGGTCGGATAAATCCAATATTGCTTATTAAATATTGCTCCTTCAGGGTCTGCATACCAGCCCTCGAAAACAGGATTGTGTGAAGTAAGTTTTCCACTGCTTTGCTGGTGCATTTTATGCGAGCAACCGGATAGCAAGATGGTAAACAAAAAAGCTAAACTAAAATTTCTATGCATAGTACTTTCAATATTTACTGAAGGGCAAGGCCCGTTATAACGACTGTTATGAGTGCATTGGCTTTCATTAATAATTAAATCTTTGTTTATAACGGGGGAACATTGTAAACTTTGATCTTCTTATGCGCGATGTGGGTAAGAGACTACTAAGGACGATTTGAATACAGAGTTATTTTTTTGTCAGCTCTCTAATCAAATCAACTTCTTCCGGTTTATAAGGTGTTCCATCTTTACGAAAAATATCATGAAACCAAAGATCAGGTTCACTTGTATATTTTTTACTCCAGCTATCCCAGGGAAAAATTGTTTGGGACTTGCCATTTACAAAACCCCAGTTAATAGCAGCTACATTATATTTTTTTGCCACCGGCAACGAACCCTGAAAAGTGCTGCCATTACCACGCGACATATATTCGGTACATATAATTGGCCTTTTGTAACGTTGCAACCATATTATACGCTTTTCAAACTCTTCACCTTTATCGTAGTTGTGAAAAGAAATAATATCAGATTGCTCAAGCATTAATTTTTCAATCGGTCTTAATTTATCATCGCTGCTCCAGTCACCTACCCAAACTGCTGCAGTGATGGGTTGCGAAGAATTGGCGGCGCGTGCCCACACAAATACCTGTTGCAAAAGGGCCTGCACCAGTTCTATCTTATTATATGGTTCAAAACGGTTGTAGCTGCTATTGTTTGTGTTGTCTGGTTCATTCCATACATCCCATCCTAACACTCTTTGGTCTTTTGCAAAATGGGATATTATATCTGTTACATATTTTCTTAAGCGTGGATATTGAGTTGTATCTTTTAATGCATCTGCCCCCGGACTTTGTACCCATCCGGAATTATGAAGGAAGGGCGCCGGCTCGTGTTGCTTCCCTGTATGCGGAAAAGGATCCCAGCAGGAATCGAATAGCACAAGCAAGGGTTTGATGTTATAGCGTTTTGCAATCTTTAAAAAAATTTCAATACGATTTATAAATCCCTTAGGATCCTCTTTATAGGCAAGGTCATGTAAAAAAATTCGCATGGTATTCATGCCGATAGAAGCTGCCCATTTAAATTCTTTAGCAATGGTTGCGGTGTCGAAA
>MWYU01000287.1 GCA_002050375.1 Chitinophagales bacterium 62-2 | reverse complement strand
CCATTTAAGTAAGGAGTTACAGAAAACGATATTGGTATCTTATAGTCTTTTGTATTAAAGGCAAATATAACTTTATCGGGAAGGGCGTAATCAGCGTATTTACCGTAAATCATTTCCACTTCGTACGTTCCGTTTTCACGGGTTGTTGTGTTTGCTTTTCTAATTAAAAGATTGGCTTCATCAATGTATAAAGTCGTTAGCACTACATCACCGTTTTCATCACCTGGCAGCAGTTTTACAACTTGTACTTTTGTTCCGCCAAACGTACTTTCTCCCGAAGCAATAGCAACAGCATTGTTTGCAGTTAGCAAAGTGCTCATGTTAACTGATACTCCGCCTTTCGGTAAAATAGAAATCCCGCCATCACGTTTCAGCTTAAACTTATTGGGCTTTTTAAAGTACACTTTTACCTTACCAGAAGGGGCCTTAATAAAGGCAACATCAGTTTTCATTCTTCCTTCGGCTACATAATCATTTACCTTGTCAAGCTTTGCTTTCACCTTTTTTATAAGTGCAGTTGCATCCTGGGAGAAAGTTGACAGATGACAGATGACGGATGCAAGTATTATAAGGATAAACCTTTTCATTCTATTTTAGATTAACATTAATAATGAGAAAAAGACGACGCCTGGCAGATGCCTGTTAACAGTATAAACCCGTTTTAACTTATTGACTTAATGACCTGATGACTTAATGACTTATTCAACTTAATACATCTTTCTTTTTAAATACAAAAATTGATGCTGCAAGAAAACCAATAACATGCAACAGAAGTATGCCTGCAGCTTGCAGCACCTTCCCTAAGTTTTGTACCGATCCAATTATAGCTTCATTATCGTCACTAAGTTTTACATCGAAAAAACCTTTCCAACCTATCATGTGTGTTGTAAATAAGAAAGGTTTTATAGCATTGAAAATAGGAATATCGAGCGTGCTTAAAATAGTAAATACAACAATCACGCTCATTGTGCCAACAATAGGGCCAATAGAATTATCAGCAAACATTGAAAGCAGGAAACCAAGGGATGCAACTGTTAACATTGCTAATGCAGCAAAACCGAAGGCAGCTATGTATCGCCAAAAAATATCCTGGCTTTTAAGCTGAACAATGTAATCGCTTTTCAAATTCAGCATATCTCCCGGACCAAAGATTAATAACGAAACAAACAACGCCAGAACAGCCATCCAAACCAATAACAGTAATGTATAAATGGAAGCGGCAAAAAATTTAGCAAGTACAACCTCCGTACGGCTAATTGGTTTTGAAAGCAGCAATCGTAATGTTCCCATATTTGCTTCGCCTGATATTAGGTCGCCGGCAATTAAAGTGATTAGCAGAGGCACATGTATCAGCAGCAACTGCAGAATGATAAAACAAACAAGATATCCGTTGAGTATCTTTCCTTCCACATCCAGAGAGGTTTCGAGATCGCGTAATAAAAATGCGATGTAAGCTCTTCCATCCATTTTCAACCCTAATTGTATGATGACTACCAAGGCAGTAATGGCAGCAAAACTTATGTAAGTGCGGGGACGTTTGAATATCTTGAACAACTCAATTTGTAAAAGCTTCCACATGTTGATTTCCTGTTGTTACTTCTAAAAAATAATCCTCTAAAGAGTGCCTGGGTTGCAGCGATAAAACCTGAATACTCATCTGCACAAGCGACTGGTTAAAAGAAGGTACCTGCTGCTTGTTCATCTTAAGAATAATAGTTTTGCCACGTAAAGGCTGCAGCCTGGATGACCACTCACTACGCTCTAACCGGACAAGCGCTTTTTTATTATCAAGTGTCTCCAGTTCAATCAGGGTTTCTGAAGGATCAAACAATTCTGATGTACTTCCTTCTACCATTTTTTTCCCCTTATCTATAATAAGCAAACGGTTTGCTATTAACTGTATTTCGCTTAATAAATGCGACGATACCAATATCGTTTTCTGTAACTCCTTACTTAAATGC
>MWYU01000341.1 GCA_002050375.1 Chitinophagales bacterium 62-2 | reverse complement strand
TGTTCCTGAAAATAATTTTACACTTCAAAGCAAAGATGTAATAACAATTACTATTGAACACATTGGTACATTAGTGAATATAGTAGAATAAACAGGAAGTTGCAGGAGGGTTAGCCTTAAAAGTTTTCACAGCAAAGGTCTAAAATGTTGGCTCTTTTAATTAATAGTGCAATATGGTTTGAAGTATGCCGACTTCAAAAGTGATGACAAATTTATAAACAATACTCTTATTTTATTTAAGGCTGCCGTACACCAATGCCTCGAACCTAGCGGAAATATCAGCATGTGTGTTTGGAGTGTGTTGTGTCATGATAAGACATACCAGCTTGCTTTTCGGGTCTGCCCAGTAAGTAGTGCCATAATAGCCGCCCCAGGCAAATGAACCTTCGCTTCGCGGATTTCGTGACGCCGATTTAGCTGTCGTTAATCCAAAGCCAAGACCAAAATTATCAACCCCGTTATAGGGAAAATCCAGTTGATTGCTTGTCATCATTTCGACAGCCCGGGACGACAAAATCCTGTTACCATTGTACACTCCCTTGTTTAGCAGCATCTGCATAAAAATGGCATAGTCAAAAGCTGTAGAACTAAGGCCGGCTCCGCCCGAAAAATATTGTTTTTTCATCGTTGGATAATCAGGATCAATCTGTCGAAATGTGTGGCTCCACTTTATGATCCTGTGCAAGGAATCTTCAGTATAAACAGTTGCGAGCCGATCAGCTTTTGCAGCAGGTAGATTAAAATAAGTGTCCTTCATCCCAAGCGGTTGAAAAATATGCAGGCGAAGGAAGTCTTCGAGATTCATTCCACTGATAACTTCTATTAAAGCTCCAAGAAGGTCGCTGTTTAATCCGTATTGCCATTTTTCGCCTGGCTGAAACATCAGCGGTAACTTTGCGAGTTCTGTCATTTTTTCAACGAGACTTGCATCGAAATAACCAAGTCCAGACGGAATGCCGGCTTTCGCGTAAATAGCATTTGCGGTAGGTGTGCCAATAGCGGCATAACCTATACCTGAACTATGGGTAAGTAAATCGCGAAATGTAATCTGCCTCTTTGCCTTAACGGTTGTATAAGTGGTGTCTGCTTCATTATATTTATCTAATACAACAGAATTTCTAAACTCAGGTATAAAGTCGGCAATCCGTTGATCGAGCAATAACTTTCCCTGCTCATATAAAATCATTATACCTACACTTGTAATGGCTTTGGTCTGGCTCATTATGCGAAAGATCGCGTCTTTCTGCATTGGCTTTTTTGTTTCTGCGTCTGCAAAACCGTACCCTTTATATTGAACAAGCTGGTTATCTTTTACCACCAATGTTACTGCCCCTGTTAGCCAATTTTTATTGATATACTCATTAAGAACTGTGTCTATCCTGCCTAAGCGCCGATAATCTATTTGAAGGCTTTGCTTTGCACTCGTCTCGATTATTTGTGCATGAATAAAAACAGGCAGCAAAAGCAATGAGATAAACAGGTGAGGAATACGGAAGAAATTGAATTTCATATTGACACTTTTATTAGTTAAAGAAAGATACCACGAATGAAAACAGGGCAAGGTAATTTAGTTAGAAGTTTTGGAGAAGAGCTTTCGGCTGGTGGAATGTTAGCTTTGAAAAACAACACTGACTAACCTTTATAAACTTACATGCGAATAAGAACCGACTCTGGCAACCTTACTTTTTCAAATTCGTTTCAAATAATTTCAAAATCCGTTTGTAAGCAATTACTCAAGGCGCTTGCTTAAATCATCATCTATCTTATCGAATAAATGTTGGGGTTTGTATATACGCCAGTTGGGTATGTCCATCAGTTCTATAAAATAATTCAACTTTTTCCTTTTGAAATCGTATTGGGTTTGTTCAGGCATATTTAGAGCAACAATCCAACCTCCTTCGTCGGTTACTTCTTCAAACCATTCTTCATAATAGTCTTTATCGCCACTGTGGAAGTTGAGCACATTTTCAGTTATCAAAATAAACTTCGTTATACGCTCTGCAAACATATCATCGATCACGTCCCGTTTCAATGTCATTATATCATTTTCAATAGCGTCATTCCACTCACCGAGTAATTCTATTATTGCAAAGTTTTCTGTGTAGTCTGCGTATAATATCTTTAAGTATAAAGTGCGGCTTCCAAATTCATCCCACTGCGGATGTATATAATAATTATAAACCGTTTGCGTAAATTCGAACTCACTATATACACGCC
>MWYU01000403.1 GCA_002050375.1 Chitinophagales bacterium 62-2 | reverse complement strand
AGCGAATATTATAACATACCCTGAGTTACTTAGGAAGGCTGGTTATTATACAGGTATTTGCGGTCGTAGTTATCACCTTGATGGTCTCTACAATGTAAAAGAATCGCAGGAAATATTTGACAAATACAAGTTGCAAACTTTTAAAAACCGGGTTGATTATTTGCGGATAAATGGAGAACCGGAGCACGTATTGAATGATTTTATTTCTTTTCTAAACCAGGTTCCTGCCACTAAACCATTTTTTATACAAATTGGTTACAACGATCCGCACAGACCATTTACCACTCAGGGCAAAGAGCCTGTTTCAACAAATATTAAAGTGCCTGCTTCAATGCCTAATACTCCTTTAGTTAGAGAGGATATCGCAAAATTTTACAGTGAAATTGAACACCTGGATTTTGAAATCGGAAGAGTTTTAGCAGAAGTTGAAAAACGGGGTTTATCTAAAAACACATTAATAGTATTTATGGGCGATAATGGATCTGCCTTGTTAAGAGGTAAAGGCACCCTTTATAATACAGGATTAAATGTTCCTCTCATCATGCATTATCCAAAGATGATAAAAGCGGAACAAACGAGTGAAGCGATGATATCGGGTGAAGATATTGCTCCTACTTTTCTCGATATAGCAGGTGTGCAGATACCGGGAAATATTACGGGGCAGAGCATTTTACAAGGTTTGAATGGAAATGACTACAAGGGGCATGAATACATATTTGCTGTTCGCGTTGCACATGGTAGTGGCTTGCCAACTAACACTGGCAATTTTGATTTGTCAAGAACAGTGTTTAATGACAAGTTTAAATTAATTTATAATGTGCTTTGGCAATTGCCTTATAGCCCTGTTGACTTTTCCGGTCAACCCTTTTGGTTGGAGTTGATGCAAATGCATAAAGAAGGAAAGCTTGAAACAAAATTTGACAAAGCCTTTTTTGCAGAACATCGTGCTATGTTTGAGCTCTACGATCTCAAAGCAGATCCGGATGAATTTACTAACCTTGCCGGTAAAAGCGAGTATAGTGAAATCGAAAACAAACTAAAAGGAGAATTGCATAAATGGATGATCTTAAACCAGGACTATGTACCTCTGCCTGTTACTTTGCCAAGAAACGCAGCAGCAAATTAGCTGTAGTTTTTTATATACTTGCTGTGATATTGGCCTACATCAAATAATTATTAGATTTTATGAACAGGAGAAATTTTGTAAGTCTTTTTATGATTGCCCCACCAGTGTTAGCTGCCGGCAAAGCAATTGCATATAAGAATGTCAACGCTTTACCTTCTGATAAATTGTCCTTCTCAAATTCAATCGTCAGGATAAGCAAAATAAATCCTTTTTATTTCGAGCTTTCTAATGGGGATCCTTATATAGTTACAGGCCCATGTCTCGCCGGTGCTGCAGATATGGAAACAATGCACTCTTATCTTAAGAAGTTATCAGAGAATCGAGGAAATTTTGCAAGGGTGTGGGTTTGTAATCGGCTATTCGAAGTAGAAGAAAAGTATGGTGAATACAGTGAAGAAAAAGCAAAAAATATTGACCAGCTTTTGAAATGGGCAATTGAGTATAACCTAAAGCTTAAGCTGTGCTTAGATAATACAAGACAAATTATACCTGATGAAAAAGCATGGTTTAATAAACCTCAATATCATGTGGATAATGGAGGGCCATTTAAAGATGTAAATGAATATATAAACACAGAAAAAGGCAGGCAGGCATTTTTAAACAGGATTGAATTTTTCAGCAACCGTTACGGTAATCATCCTGCTGTTTTTGGTTGGGAGTTATGGAACGAGATGAATGGTATTATGTGTAAAGGCCTAAGAGAATGGAATGATTACATGCTTCCGCAGGTACAAAAAAAA
The DNA here is from genome assembly GCA_002050375.1 of Chitinophagales bacterium 62-2. Classification (GTDB taxonomy): domain Bacteria; phylum Bacteroidota; class Bacteroidia; order Chitinophagales; family Chitinophagaceae; genus Segetibacter. The sequence goes on along the minus strand of MWYU01000403.1, from coordinate 356 downwards.
TTTCCACAAAACCTGGTACTTCAAAGTCTTGGAAGCTTTGATATGGAAAGCAGAAGGCCTGATTATAGCTATATAAATAAGTTACCTTCTAATAATGTTGCACAAATACACAGGTATATAGATGCAGGTGCCAAACTTGATGTATGTACAGCGCCAATGGATGTTCTTTCGGCTGATGCAATAAATGAGTTACGTTCTTATCATATTCATAAACCTATGCTTCTTGCTGAGGTTGGTGCAGTACTTCCTAATCATACCGGGCCTTCTGAATTATATCCCTTAGATAAGGAAGGCGCTTTAATGCATGATATGCTGTTTGCTCCGTTCTTTGCCGGAGCAGCGGGCGGCGGTAATAG
>MWYU01000177.1 GCA_002050375.1 Chitinophagales bacterium 62-2 | reverse complement strand
GATGTGCGTTTTCTTGATGAATTAAAATTTAGAGCCAGTTACGGAGAAACAGGCAATAATAATATTGGTAATTATGAGCACTTCTCAATCATCAATTATGTAAAATATGTTGGCGGGGGAGGTGCAGTGGCCGGCTATGTTCCTGCAAGACCTGCTAATCCCGGTTTAACCTGGGAGAAGCAACAATCATTCAATATAGGTTTAAATGCAGGTGTATTTAACAACAGGCTTAGTTTTAGTTTAGATCACTTCCGCTCGAGAAACACTGATCTGTTGCTGAATGTAAATGTTCCTGCTATTACCGGTTATAATACGGCTTTGCAAAATATAGGCGAAGTGAAAAATACCGGTTGGGAGCTGGCGGTTAACACGGTTAATGTGAAGGGGAAATTTGAATGGTCAACCAACTTTAATATTTCTACCTATAAGAACGAAGTTGTGAAATTAGGACCTAACGGCGACCCCATTTTTGAAGGTGGAAGTGTAACCAGGATAGGCCAGCCTATTGGAATGTTTTACGGCTGGCTAACAGACGGGATCTTCTTGAATCAAGCCGAAGTGGATAAAGGTCCTGTTTTCGCCCCCGGAACCATTAACCGTTCAAGGCCGGGTGACATGCGCTTTGTAGACATTAGCGGCCCTAATGGTAAGCCTGATAATATTATTGATAATAATGACAGAACAATTATGGGATCGCCGTATCCGGATTTCTATTACGGCATGACCAATAATTTTGCTTATAAAAATTTCAGCTTAAACGTAAGTCTTCAGGGCTCGCAGGGCAACAGCGCCCTTAACGTAGCACGAAGTGGAGCGTTATCTACGAGGGGTCGTATTTCCACGTTATCGTTCCTTAAAAATTATTGGAAATCAGAAACAGATCCTGGCGACGGCCAAACTCCACGGCCAAACGACCAGCCTACCGGTAACGTTCGGGGCCTTTATAGTCAGAGATATTTAAGCAACGCATCCTATTTAAGGGTAAATAATATATCGTTGAGTTACTTGTTACCTAATAATATTGCTCAGAAGTTGGCGCTCGCATCGGCAAGGATATATGTAACGTCTACCAATCCTTTTCTTTTTACAAACTACACCAACTTCAATCCGGATGTCAGCACCACAGAAAATCCGCTTACTCCCGGAGTTGATAATAACGACTATCCATTGCCCAAAAGCCTTCTGATTGGATTAAGTATTGGCTTTTAATTTTTGATTAATAACGATTATAAAAAAGATATGAAAAAGATATTATGGCTTCTAACATTAACGTTCCTTCTCTCCTGCAAAAAAGAATTCATCGAACTAAATCCTCAATCTACAGCGAGCACTAATGCTTTGTATAAGACGGATAAGGATTTTCAGGATGCGGTGGTTGGTATTTACAGCACACTCCAAGGCATCTATCAATCGTTTTGGCAGTTTGGCGATTTAGCCGGAGATGATACCGAGCAGCAGCATTCTGCTCAATTGGAGTTCGTTAATATCAATAATTTTCTTACAACCAGTGCTACCCCTTTACTGCATACTACATGGTTAGACCATTACCGGTTGATATCCCGCGCTAATATTGTTTTAGCTGAGATTGAAAAAGCCGACCCGGCGGTTGTAGTAAATAAAAACCGGCATATAGGCGAAGCAAGGTTTTTACGTGCACTTGCCTATTTCAATTTAGTTCGGGTATTTGGAGATGTTCCTATGGTTACAACTCCAATTTCAATTGAAGAAGGCTCAAAATTAGGCCGCGAAAAAGTTGATAAGATTTATGATGAAGTCATCATAAAAGATTTACAGGATGCCGAAAATAAACTGCCGGTAAAATATACAGGAACCGAGGTGGGAAAAGCAACTAAAGGTGCGGCTAAATCATTGTTAGGAAAAGTGTACTTAACCCGTAAAAACTTTACCGGTGCCGCTTCCAAGTTAGAGGAAGTAACAACGATGGGTTACTCGCTCTTACCAATCTATACTGATTTGTTCGATTATACAAAAGATGAACATCACGCAGAATATATATTTGATGCTGAGTATGTAGACGGAGGTTTGGGACTTGGCAGCATCTTCAGTAATAACTTCGCTCCCAATCTTTCACAGGTCATCAATTTCTTCGGTCTTAAAGGCGCCGGCGGCCAACAAGGTGCACCTACAGCGCAAATATTGACCTTATTTGATCCAAATGACAAGCGTAAAGATATATCAATAGCGAGGGTTGCCGATGGTCTTATCG
>MWYU01000585.1 GCA_002050375.1 Chitinophagales bacterium 62-2 | reverse complement strand
CAACCAGGTGTTGTTGGTATAAGGACATTTTATGGTATAAATGAACTTGGACTACGCCAGCCGGTTTTAGTAGGAGTAGATGCAAAGGGTAATAATGTTTTAAATTTTACTACTGTTGGAGATAACGGCCAGATTACAAAAAATAAAGGTATTGTAGCTGGTGGAGTACGTTGTTGCCCTCCGTATTGCGGCGATAGTACCGAAACTGAGGATACCTCTTGGTATTAGTGGGATTTACAATTGTTGGGTTCATAATAATAGTTATATTTGAACCCAATAAACATCAAAATCCTGAAAAATTTTGTATTAAACCTTTCTGTTTATACTGAGGTACTACCTGTGATCTTTTATCTGGTCTTCCGCAAAAGGATGAATGATAAAGTCTTACGGGTAGTATTTTTTCTTTTGGCTATTACTTTCATGCTTGACCTTTATGGACTCTATAGATTATCAAAACATTCAGATAACTTCGCTGCTTACAATCTGAATTTATTAGTAGAGGCCGTTTGTCTCTCAATATTCTTTTATCAGATTTTCAAAAAGTTATTATTTAAAAAAATTATATTAAGTATAGGCATACTTTTCATTCTGTACTGGGTATATAAATTTATTAGAGCTGGAGGAAGTAATGTATTTTTAAATACCTTCGAAACTATTAAAAATATTTCCATTTTTGCCTTTGCTGTTTACTATTATTATGAACAGGTAATTAAAATAAATGCAACTTCCGTTTTTAGTCGACCTTCTTTTTGGGTAGTTACTGCTTATCTTTTTTATATTGCCGGCACGTTTTTTCTATTTTTATATCTTCCCTCCCTTAGTCCGACTGATCAGGAAAAATATTACGTGCTTAATTATGTCTTTGTCGTTATAAGAACAATTCTTCTTTCAATAGCAATGTTTATGAAGACAGATGTTCAAGATGATACAACTAACAGTTTAAAAGTCACCTCCACTCTTAGTAAAAAATCTTTCAACTAATTTTATTCATAGACACAACAAGTACTATAGGCATTGCTTTGTTCAAAAGAACTATAGTAGGTTTGTAGTCTAAGTTAATTATCCCTTGATTCTATTACAATCCTCAGTGAGTGCGCCTTTGTTAATAGGCACAGCAATCACGTTATTTCTAACAATTGCCCTTGTCGTGTTCATTGTATTCCATCAGCGCCGGGTTATAAAGTATCAATTAAGTATGCAGCGGATGGAAGCAGAGCAACAAAAAATTTTGCTTCGTGCTTCAATAAAGTCTCAGGAAGAAGAGCGGCAAAGAATTGCCGCAGATTTACATGATGATGCCGGACCATTATTAGCAACCGCCCGGTTATACCTAAGCGAAAACATGGTGCACCTGGATAAAGCAAGTCAACTTGAGTCAATTCTGAGTGCAAAACAAATAATAGACGAAACTATTCAACTGATCAGGAATATTTCTCATAGTTTAACACCTCCCACTTTAAAAAACTTTGGTTTGGAGAGTGCGGTAAATGATTTTTTCCAAAAAATAAATAATTCAGGTTCTTTTAATGCAGAATGCACTTTTAATAATTACTCCAAGAGACTTAAAGTTGAAAAAGAACTTACCTTATTCAGGATTATCCAGGAATTAATAAATAATATTTTACGGCATAGTAACGCCAGTTTCATACAATTAGCCCAACACAATGGCGAAGAAAATATGCTTTTAAAACTTAGCTATGACGGCAATGGTCTTTCCCAGGAGGACTATATAAGGTTATCTCAGACTGGTGCCGGATTAGGTTTAAAAAACATTCAAAGCCGGCTAAAGGTTGTTCATGGAGATATCTGGTTTGAATTCGATCCTTCAAAATCTTCTTACAACATAACGATTGATATACCTAAAGACATTGAAGAAAGATAGTTTTGTAAGCCATTTTTCTTTAAATTCGATATTTATACCTGGGAAATAAATGGGAGATATTAAAGTTGCAATTGCAGACGACCACAAAATTTTTAGAAAAGGCGTAATTCTTTCTCTAAGGCATTACAGCAATATTAAGTTTGTTTTAGAGGCTGAGAATGGGCAGGAGCTTTTGAATAATATTGAAGAAGCTCAGCCGCAAGTGGTATTAATGGATCTTAGAATGCCAGTAAAAGACGGTATTGAAACTACTAAATATATAAGTCGTCATTACCCTAATATTTTAGTTATTGTTCTTACTATGCATGAAGATGAGAAGTTTGTTGTTCATCTTATGGAAAATGGAGCGAATGGTTATTTACTAAAAAGTACAGACCCGGTTGAAATAAAAAAAGCAATAACAGATGTTGTGCTAAAAGGATATTATTTAAACAATTTTGTAAATAGGATTTTAATAAAGAAAGCACACACTAAAGCAAAAGGCATCCCATCATTAAATAACGAACTTGAATTAACCGCTAAAGAGAAAGAAGTTTTACTGTATATATGCATGGAATTTACTAGTCAGGAAATTGGTGAAAAAATGAATATCAGTCCGCGAACAGTTGAAAGTATAAAGGATCGTTTAATGGAAAGATTCGGCACAAAAAACACTGCTGGACTCGTTTTCTTTGCTGTAAAAAACAATCTCATCGATTGATATTTATAAAATTTCCGTTTTTTGCAAGTCGTCCTTTTTATATTTTATCTTCTCATTTGTTGTTACCTTATTATAATCATTCCCTTCTTCAAAAATTCGCCTGTCTCTACAGGTAAAATTATTTCGCTTTTTCTTATTAAGATACTTGCTGGGGTTGCTTATGCATTTTTTTACACTCTTCCAGCATACTATAGAGGGGCCGATACATGGAGGTTCTACCGTTTAAGCATTAAGGAAACTGACTGGTTGAAAAAAGAACCGTTGGCTTTTTTAAAAGATATTTTTGTACATGGCTATAATACTTCCGGAAATTTATTTACAGGAGAAAACTCGTACTGGAACGATTTAAAAAGTAATGTATTAGTTAAACTAATAGCCTTAATGAACGTTGTCACACTCAAGAGCTATTATACTAACATTATCCTATTTAATTTTCTTTTCTTATTTGGCCTAATAGCATTATTAAAACTATTAATTCCTCTTCACCCGGATAGGAAGACGATTTTAATAGGTGCCATTTTTATTTTGCCTTCAACACTTTTCTGGTGCAGCGGTATCCATAAAGACGGATTAATCCTATCTGCGTCGGGATTGGTGATTTACTATTTCTATAAAGGTTTAAGAACTTCTTTTTCACCTAAAAAAATTATATTAATTTTTTTATGCCTGCTGCTTATTTTCTTTCTTCGAAACTATGTTGCACTTGCGCTATTACCGGCATTACTATGTTGGTGGTATAGTGAAAAAAAACCTACAAAAAGTTGGATGGTTTTTTCGGCGATTTATTCGATTGGAATAATTGCATTTTTCGTGCTGCCCAAAATTTTCTCCTTTCTAAATTTTCCTCTATTCTTGTCCCAAAAGCAAAATGAATTTCTTCAATTGAATGGTACATCATCTGTAACTTCTACATCACTCCAACCATCAGTAAGTAGTTTTTTATCTTATTTGCCTACTGCATTAGATATAGCTTTCCTCCGCCCTTATTTGACTGAAACAAAAAACCTTAGTTATATTCCTGCTACTATCGAAATCTATTTGCTTCTGGCACTATTTATTTTCAGCATCATATTTTTAAATAGAAAACAACTGTCATCACCTGTAGTTCTATTCCTATTATTTTTTAGTTTAAGTATAATGATTATTTCCGGTTACACTGTTACTTTTTCGGGTGCAATTGTTCGTTACCGGAGCTTTGCATTGCCATTATTAATAACTCCACTTTTGTGCTCAATAGATTTTGGTTTTATGAGAAATAAATTTAATCTTCCTTTGAAAAAGTCAAAATTATCAGGTTAAATAAAGATATTTTTATGAGTTGAATAAGCATTAGGAGGTATAAATAACTGCACCTTAAAGAAGTTAAAGACCAAAAGGAAGAGATGATATGCATAATAATATAAATGAACTGCTGAAAAAATTAGATGCTGATAAGTGGGATAAGATAAAATTTGCGATAACGGATATAGATGGAATATTAAGAGGTAAGATTATAAGCAGGAAAAAATTTTTAAAAGGACTTCAAGAAGGATTTGGTTTTTGTAACGTAATATTTGGATGGGACAGCAATGATGCAGTGTATAACAATTCATTAATTAGCGGCTGGCATACTGGGTATCCTGATGCTATGGCCACTATTGATTCCGATACTTACCGCACTATTCCCTGGGAGGATAAGATACCTTTTTTTATTGCAGACTTTAGCAACTCTCCACAAATAGCAAGTGCTTGTCCCCGCACATTACTAAAGCAAATACAACAACAATGTACTAACTCAGGCTATCTTGCCAACTTCGCTAAAGAGTATGAGTGGTTTAATTTCAAGGAAACTTCCCAGTCAATCGATGAAAAGAGTTTTACTAATTTACAACCTATTACTCCGGGGATGTTTGGTTATTCTTTACTCAAACCAACACAGAACAAAGCTTTTTTTAACGACCTCTTCAACCTGCTTCCTCAATTTAATATTCCGTTGGAAGGGTTGCATACAGAAACAGGTAATGGTGTATATGAAGCTGCCATTGATTATACAAACATACTTGAAGCTGCTGACCGTGCTGTGCTTTTTAAAACAAGCGTAAAGCAGATAGCTTATACTCATGAGACAATTGCCTGCTTTATGGCAAAGTGGAACAGTAATTTACCCGGCTGCAGCGGTCATATACATCAAAGTTTATGGAACCGTGCTGGCACTACTAATTTATTTTACAACGAAGCTGATAATAAAAACATGAGCGATCTGTTGAAGCACTACATCGCCGGACAATTATACTGCTTACCGTATATATTACCCATGTACGCACCTACAGTCAACAGCTATAAAAGATTTATTGAGGGTGCATGGGCTTCTACTACAGTTAGTTGGGGAATAGAAAACAGAACTACCGCTCTGCGTGTTATTAATAATACAAAAGAAGGTACTCATTTGGAAACAAGGGTTCCCGGCGCTGATGCAAACCCCTATCTTTCTTTGGCTGCAAGCCTTGCCTCCGGACTTTATGGAATAAAAAATAAATTACCATTAACCCTACCTGCTACCCAGGGAAATGAATACGAAAATACTACTACGCAAAAGTTACCCAAAACATTACACGAAGCAACCGAAGCAATGAAGGCCTCACCTGTTCCTAAAGAATTATTTGGCGAAACTTTCACCGATCACTTCATTAGAACAAGGGAATGGGAGTGGGAACAGTTTATACAGAAAGTAACAGACTGGGAACTGAAACGTTATTTTGAGATCATTTAAAAGCAAAAATTAAAGAGGGAGCGAGAGAATTCTTAATTGCATAATTACTTATAAAAGCAAACAACACTAAACATTTTTTAAAAATATCCTCACTGATCTAACGATATGCCTTTTATAGATTTTACAACAATAGTTAAAGAAGCATGGCAGGATTACGATAACACAAGAGAAATAATACGGATAGTAGATATCAGCGCAAAGGTTTCTACTAACTATGTGTACCGGGTTACTTTTAGTGATGGCAACTTTATTATCGCCAAGCTGTCTTACTTCGGTAAGTACGAGCATTTTGTTGAAGACCATAGCATCATAGATACTTTATCAAACAACCTGCCTGCTCCTTTCGAAAATTTTTTAGCCCGTGCTTTAGCGAAAGGAAACTTTTTATACGTGTACCGTTTTCAGAATGAAATTTTGGATGCATGGGTAGTTTTTTACAGGCCAATAACTATTAAAAAAAGATTGCCAAAGAGATTAGACGAAGGACAAATTATAAAACTGGCTGAGCAGGTAGCTCTTTTTCACAGGGCATGTCATAACATACGAAACACTCTGCCGCCATCTTCTAAAACGCTTAAAACGGATATTAACCACCTCCTTAGAATAATTGAAACTGATTATGGCAAGTACGAGCATAGAATGCATACCGATGAAATCAAACAGCAGTCCGACTTATTCCTCGAAAATTATCAAACACTGAAAGCCGACGAGTTTGATAAAATACCTGTTTTTGTAGACTGGAACATAGGTAATTTTTCTGTTACAAGCTCCGGCCGATTGTACTCGCGCTGGGATTATGACTGGTTCCGTCTTGGTTCAAGAGTTCTTGATTTCTATTTTTTAAGCCGTGTAGTATCAGATATTGGAGACAGAACTGTATTCAGTTATTTGATCGATCCTTTAATGGAAGAGAGGTTTATACTTTTTCTAAAAACATACCACCATGTATATCCCTTATACGCAGATGAAATAAAGTTCTTTAAAGAAACCTATCGTTTCTTTATTCTCAATTATGTTATTAAAGACGGCAGGTTCTTTTTCCACGACATCTTTGCTACAAAGCTTCAGAAAGAAGCCTATGAAACTTATTTTCCTTCAATAGATAAGTTTGATGCAGGTATAATTTTAAAAGCACTCAATTTTTAAATTTTAAATGATAGATGAACAATCTTTTCTGTCGTTAGCTGTAAGGTTCAAAGCGGTATTCTTAGACTCATATGGTGTAATTAAAAACTACAATGGTCTGATTAATGGAGCGCAGGATACAATTGATTTTTTAAGAAAAAAAGGTATAGCTATCCGCATACTTACTAACGATGCATCAAGAAGCCAGGAACAACAGGCTGAAAGTTTTTCTAAATTAGGATTGAAAGGAATTGAACTGCACGAGATTGTAACATCAGGTATGATGGCAAAACAGTTTTTGCAGGATAAAATTTTAAGTGGCAAAATAGGGTACTTGGGAACTGAGAATTCGGCCCACTATATTTTACAATCCGGTCTCGAACATATTTCTGTAAGCGATATTGATCTTCTCTCAATCGACGATATTTCGGCTTTTGTTTTTTTGGATGATGAAGGGTTTGACTGGAACGTTGATATAAATAAAACAGTCAACCTTCTGCGGCGAAAGAATATTCCTGTTATTGTTGCTAATTCTGATAAATTATATCCTGTTTCTAAAAATGATGTTGCAGTTGCCACAGGAGGTATTGCCAAACTGGTTGAAAACATGCTTAATAAAAAATTCATTCATTTTGGCAAACCTGACTCTCAAATGTTTATGTATGCATTTGACGAATTAAATCAGTTTGGTTCATTCTCAAAAAATGAGATACTAATGGTCGGCGATAACCTAAACACCGATATTTTAGGCGGAAATAAATTTGGCGTAAAAACCACCCTCGTTCTTTCTGGAAACACCAGCGCAAAAGATGCCGAATTACAAATACATGCTTCAGGAATAATTCCGGATTTTGTTTGCCCTTCTATTATGTGTTAAGTACGCGCTTTATTACGGTTAATTTTACTTCAACACCTCCTTCAACTTACTCTCCAACTCCTCGCCTCTCAATCCACTCGCTATAATCTTTCCTTGCGGGTCTATTAAAACATTAAAAGGTATTCCTTCAAATCCATAAGCTTTCACTGCTTCGCTTTCCCATTGTTTAAGATCGCTCATATGGTTCCATGTAAGATTATCTTTAGTTATTGCCTTTTGCCATGCGGCTTTATCTTCATCGAGCGATACCCCTAAAACAGTAAAGTTCTTGTCTTTAAATTGATTGTAGGCGGCAACAACTGTAGGGTTTTCCTGGCGGCAGGGTCCACACCAGCTCGCCCAGAAATCCACTAAAACAAATTTCCCTTTAAAGCTGCTTATACTTACCGGCTTACCATTTATATCGGGCATGGTAAGATTGGGAGCCTGTTGGTTTAATAACGCGTAGCCTGTTCCTGTATTTTCTGCCGGAGCTTTTACGGCAAGCATGCTTTTTATTCTTGCCAAACCTGAATGTTCCGGAAATTTTTTAGCTGAAGCATCAGCTAAAAGTTGTAATTCTTCCTGCGGTAAAGTGCGACTGGCTAAACCAAGCGCATAAAATATCGCCGCAGGGCTTTTTGACTTGTCTATAAAATCTTTTATAAGATTATTTAGAGTAGCTAACTCATAAGTTTTTTTAGTTTCAAACGCTTTAACAAGACTATCATTTGCCGGCTTTGCCTGTAATGTGTCCAACTGCTTAAAGGTTACTAATAACGATGAGTCTTTCGCCCGGTAATTCTCAAACAATTGATGTAAACTCTCTGATGCCGGCGATTCCTCCACTTTGTAATTTCGGTAATCGTTCACATCAATATTTACCTTGATATCGTTGTTGTCATTAATTAAAATAATATCCGGTCCATTTTCTATAGCGAGCCTGTAAATACCTTCTTCGTTTGACCTGCCGCGCAAAGTAAAGGTGCCTTTGTCTTTAAGCGTAGTTGAATCAAGAACAACAGGTTGCGGACTTGAATAAGGAACTTCAATGAGCGAAAGCTTTTTTCCGGGGGCATTTTGTACAGATCCTGTGACAACAAAAGCACCTTGTTTTTTCTGTTCGCAAGAAATAAGTAATGCTGCAAGAGATCCTATAAAAAAAATTCTCTTCATAATATAATTGTGTGTTAAGTGCTAAGTTTAGTTTTTTAATTTTTCTTCAAGCAGTTGTGTTGCAATTTTAGGATCAGCTTTTCCTTTGCTTATCCTTTTTACCTCACCTACAAATAAACCAATGAGACCTTTCTTACCTTTTTTAAATTCTACCACCTTTTCCGGCATTTTGTTAAGCACTTCATTTATCCAGGCTTCTACGTCATCTGGTTTACTAACCTGTAAAAGATTTAATTCTGTTGCAATTTGCAAGGGAAATGTTGTTGGTCTGTCAATAACTGCCGGCAAAATTTTTGTTGATGCAATTGAGAAGTTTACTTTGCCTTCTTCGACAAGTGCAATAATATCAGCTAATGTTTTTGCCTCTAATCCAATGGTATCGAAAGATGTCTTTTTTTCATGAGCCATTTGTCTTAATGGCCCCAACATCCAATTGGCAATGGCTTTATAGTTATGTGTATATTTGCAAGTGTCTGCGAAAAAATCTGCGGTTGACTTTTCGTCGCATAATTGCTGTACATCATATTCACTTAGTCCTAACGCCGAATATTTTAAATATAACTCTTCGGGCAAAGCAGGTAACGAAGATTTAATTCCGGAGATAAATTCTTCAGTTAATCTAAAAGGAGTGAGATCGGGCTCAGCGAAGTACCTGTAATCATTTGCTTCTTCTTTATCGCGAATGGCAAAAGTAGTGTCTGTCTCTGCATCAAAGCTTCGTGTTTGCTGGGTTATCTTTCCGCCTTCTTCAACCAGTGCGATCATTCGTTCTATCTCGTATTCAATTGCCTTTTTTACATTACGTATGGAGTTTAGATTTTTTACTTCAACCTTGGTTCCTAAAGCTGTTTCGCCTTTTAACCTTATTGAAACATTTGCATCGCAGCGTAAGCTTCCTTCCTCCATGTTGCCATCACAAACCCCAATCCATCGTACCAGTTTACGAATTTCAGTTACATATTGAAAAGCTTCTTCTGCCGAATGCATATCCGGTTCTGTAACAATTTCAATCAAGGGAACGCCGGCGCGGTTAAAATCTACGCAGGTATAATTTTCATCAATATCATGGATGCTCTTACCTGCATCTTCTTCGAGATGGATCCTGTTAAGTTGTATTTTTCTTTCAGCGGCTTTCGTTCTTATAGCAACATATCCGCCTTTACAAATTGGTGTGGTATGTTGAGAAACCTGGTAGCCTTTGGGAAGGTCGGGATAAAAATAATTTTTTCGTGCAAAGTAATTGTACCGCTCTATTTCGCAATGGCATGCTAATCCCATTTTAATAGCATACTCAACTGCCTTTTTATTTGTCTTAGGCAAAGTGCCGGGGTGGGCTAATATGATAGGGCTTATATGTGTATTAGGATCGCCGCCAAAAGCAGCGCTGTCGCCACTAAACAATTTACTTAAAGTTTGCAATTGTGCATGCACTTCTAACCCGATAACAGCTTCGTATTTGCCGTGGACATTCATTTAAAAAATAACCTTTTAAAAGGTTGTAAAGGTATTGGTTTAATGATAAAAGCCTGTTTATTGATTTGTTACAAAAAGCAATATCTGTTCACCTGGCAAGCTCGTTCATCAAAATCTTAAAATTACTTTGTTAGGTATTGTTTTTGGTAATTACAATTATCTTGCACGACCTAAAAATAGATTAGTATGGAATACGGTAAAATAATTTCTGTTACAGGGCTTGGTGGTTTGTTTGAGTTAGTAGGCAGTAAAAAAGACGGCGCCATTGTTCGTTCGTTAGACGACAAAAGCACGAAGTTTGTTGCCAGCAGAGTACATAATTTTTCTCATCTTGAAAGTATTGAAGTATATACCCAAAGCGATAACGTAAATCTGGCTGAAGTTTTTTTGGCAATGGAAAAAAGCAGTGAAACATTGCCCGATGAAAAAGATGCTGCAGCCGTAAAAACATACTATCAGCAGGTTTTTCCTGAGTTGGATTTTGAAAGAGTGTATGCCAGCGATATGAAGAAAATGATAAAGTGGTACAGAGCTATTAAAGCGAATAACGTTGAGATTAAGTTAAGCGAAGCTTCACAAGACGACGAAACTGATCAGCCTGCTGATAATGATCATATTACTACAGAGGAAGAAACGAAAGTTGAAGAAGCCCAGGAAGGGCATTCATAAAAGACTTAAGGAAAGCTTACAATTTTAGTAAGTTACAAACTGAAACAAGACCTACAATGCTACAGGTGTTATTACCTGTAGCTTCACTATTTTAATATTATACTATGACGTTAACTGCTGATATACAAAAACTCGAACGCAGTTTTATTCCAAATGATTTTGTTGTTACCAACTGGAATGCTTTAGAACCTTTTTTTAAAGATCTTGTTGATAGACTAATTAATAGTCGCGAAGATCTTGAGCAATGGTTGAAAGATATGAGTGAGCTTGAAGCGGTGGTAAGCGAAGATGCCTGCTGGCGACAAATTCGAATGACGTGTGATACTACAGACAAGGCATTGGAAGAAGCCTTCACTTTTTTCTGCATGCAAATTCAACCTCAGTTGCAACCCTATGCTGATAAGCTGAACCGCAAATTAATAGCCTGTCCTTTTACAAACGAATTAGATGCGAACGAATATTTTACCTACCTGCGCAATGTTCGTAAGAGTATAGAATTATTCAGGGAAGAGAACATACCGTTACAGGCAGAGTTAAGTGTAATGCAGCAACAGTATGGTCAAATTGCTGGTAAGATGACTGTTGAAGTGAAAGGGCAGGAGTACACATTGCAGCAGGCCTCAAAATTTTTAGAAGACCATGACAGAAGTCTGCGTGAAGAGGTATACCGTAAGATAAACGAACGAAGATTACAGGACACAGCTCAACTGAATGATCTGTACACGCAATTGATAGAGAAGCGACACCAGATAGCAAAGAATGCCGGCTTTGAAAATTACCGTGATTACAAGTTTGCCGAGTTAGGCCGCTTTGATTATACAAAACAGGATTGCTACAATTTCCACGAAGCTGTAAAGCTGCACGTATTGCCCTTAGTTGAAAAGATTTATGCTAAGAAAAAACAGAAGCTCGGTTTAGATACACTTCGCCCGTGGGATACAGAGGCTGAACCTCAAGGTATTCAACCGCTTAATCCTTTTAAAACAGGTGAAGAGCTTACTGAGAAAACAATAAAATGTTTTGAGTTGCTCAATCCCTTCTTTGCCGATTGCCTTCGCAAAATGCAGGAGCTTGGTCATCTTGATTTGGAAAGCCGGAAGGGTAAAGCTCCTGGTGGATATAATTGTCCTTTAGCTGAAAGTGGCGCACCATTTATTTTCATGAATGCCGCCGGGCAAATGCACGACGTAACGACTATGGTTCATGAAGGCGGACATGCTATTCATTCCTTTCTGTCGCACCGGTTATCGTTAAGCGCTTTCAAAGAATACCCAATGGAGATTGCTGAGGTGGCAAGCATGGCGATGGAACTATTCAGCATGAATTTTTGGAGTGTATTTTTTGATAATGAAGAAGATTTAAAGAGAGCCAGAGAACACCAGTTGGAAAGAACGATAAGCATCTTTCCATGGATAGCTACTATAGATAAGTTTCAGCATTGGGTTTATGAAAACCCAACACATACACTGGAAGAAAGAACAGAAAAGTGGATGGAAATACTGAATGAGTTCTCTACCGGTTCCATTGATTATAGCGGACTTGAAGAATACCGCAAAACTGGGTGGCAACGCCAGTTGCATTTATTCGAAGTTCCTTTCTATTATATTGAATATGGCATTGCTCAACTTGGCGCAATTGGTATGTGGAAACAGTTCCAGGGAGATAAAGAACAGGCGTTGAAGAATTATATAAACGCACTAAGTCTCGGAGGAACCAAGACGTTGCCTGCATTATATGAAGCTGCAGGTTTAGAGTTTAATTTATCTCCTGATTATATAAAATCATTGATGGATTTTGTGAATGAGGAGATGGAGAAGGTATAACGAGAACCATTTATAAAAAAGTATGAGTAATTTGCCTTATGCAAAATGGCAAGCGACTATTATTTTTATTCAGTGATGCATTTCACATAAGGAACTGGCTTGCCTTTTTTTTCTGACAACAATTGACTCATTAAAAGCTTCAATCTCTCCATCTTCAAACTGTGTTAAGCTGTAATTGGTGTCATTAAGAATATCAGCAATATTAAATTCGAAAAGTGTATCGGTAGTAATAAGTTTTTTTTAGTGCAGGCTAAAACTACCAAGTTGACATATAGCATGCAAAAAAGACTAAAGGGAAGATGAAACTAAAACAAATGAAGTTCACTTACTTCAACACAGTGAAATTTGAAGAGGTAGGAGAATATGGGTTTGGAAAAACTTATTAAGACCTTAATTACAATTCTCACAAAGCCCGCTCACAACCACTTCAATAACTTTCGGTTTAAAAGCTTTGGGCAGCTTTACTTCCGGGGTTACGACCTCATCAAGGCAATAAGTTACATTACAATTATCACAAACAAAATGTACATGGTTATCATAATGATGACCGGAACTGCATTCGTCTTTGCAGAGAGCATAAAGAACAGCGTTATCTGCTGTTGGAATAGTATGAATGATCCCTTTTTCAACAAATGTTTGAAGGGTACGGTAAACAGTTACACGATCAAATCTTTCACCGGCTTTTTTTTCAATATCACTATGTGCTAATGCCCCGCTATTTTTAAGGAACAGGTCAAGGATCTTTTTCCTGCTGTCAGTTACGCTTAGCTGGTTGCGTTTTAATAGGTCGTTAATAGCTTCGTTTTCCATGTTATAAATTTACAAAATTTTTATTTGGGCGAATTTGTAAAAACACTATTTGCAAAACCATTAGGGCCTGCCTTTTCTTTTAACAGGCCTTTAATATCGCCACTCAGTTTTTTCATTTCATCTTTCTTCAAAGCGTCGTACGCACCACCTCTCACATTACCATTCTTATCAACAAGAGCTAAAAATTGTGTATGAATGAACTGGTCTTCTATCTTCTCAACATTGTTTTGCGGGTCGTCTAATAAATAACTTCCGCGTGCAGCTTTGTATAAGCTATCTTTTCTGCCGGTCACCAACATCCATTTCTTAGTATCAATTTTTAGGCTATCAGCATAAAATTTCAAACGGGGAACGCTATCATTTTCAGGTTCAACTGTGTGGGCAAGAACTAAAAAATCAGGCTCATCTTTATACTGTTCGTAAATCTTTTTCAGACTTGTATTCATTTTTGGACAAATACCCTTGCAGGTTGTAAAAAAATATTCCACCACCGTTACTTTCCCTTTCAGGTCATCTTCTGTAACCGTTTTTCCATCCTGGTTAATAAAAGAAAAAGGTTTTACATAACTTATTATTGGCAGTTTTGCTTTCCAGTTATCTGTTCCTGCAAAAACAAAATAGAAAAAAGCTATGGTAAGAAGAGTAAAGAATATTAAATAACCAACAAATTTCTTCCTCATTAGGTTAGTTTAAATATCAAAGTTACTATGAGCCTTGTTAATACTTTTATATTTAAATCCAGACTAATAAAATTATGCAACTTTGTTGCAACTGCTTACCTTTGCTTACTTATTCAAAATGAATTTTAAAATTAATTGGGACGCGTTAGGAGTTGCCACCTCTTTTGCATGTGCATTACATTGTGCGCTGCTGCCATTGGTTTTTACAAGCCTGCCGGTTTTTGGAATAAATGTTATTGAGAATTTTGGTTTCGAGATTTCTATGGTTATCCTTGCCTTTGCCATTGGGATTTATTCACTTTATCATGGTTATAAAAAACATCACCATAACCTTTTGCCAATAGTTATTTTTATCGCCGGATTTATTTTTCTTGTGTTGAAGTTGTTCTTTATTGACTACGAAAACTGGTTACTTATTCCTGGAGTGACAGGTATTATTGCGGCTCACCTTATCAATTACCGCTCGTGCAAGATTCATAATCATGCACATGCTGATGATTGTGATCATTAAGAGCTTTGCCTTTCGCAGATTATTTTACAACATTCTTCTTCTATTAACATAACCAGGCTTTTTGTGGAAAACATGTTTTAAACCTCGAGGCTAATTACGATTAGTTTAGGCTTGAATTTGCAACCACGATTAACAAGATTTATGGAAAGGACTAACGATAATTCAGCGATAAAAAAAGATGAGAATGCAAACTGGTATACAGAAGCTTTTATAAGCAACAGTATTGAAATCTATTTAAAGGAGAATGGGTATAAGATACATAAAGAAAGCGCAGGCGATGCAGGGGATAGAAATACAAAAGTTATCACTGCCTCCAAATATTTTACAAAAGAAATAATCGGGATAAAAGGACTTGTGACAGATCAAAACAGGAACCTTCTTTTAAAAGTAACAGACAAAAATTCTTGGTCGCAGCAGGCAAAAAGCTGGTTCTATGATACGCTGTTCAACTCTCTGGTGAACTTTGGAAAATATTACTCCGACGAAAGCGCAGTTGTTGCAATGGCGCTTCCTAATGTTGACCACTATAAAGGTATTATTGAAAAGGTAGCAGATTACTTTAATTCAAATAATCTGTTTTTCAAATTATACCTTGTTAATCAAAACGGAGAAGTGGAGGTAAGTAATTTGAATTCTAAACTTCCTGGCGAATAATTTGAACACTTTTATTCTGATCTCGTTTTTACCTATATACAATTTGTGCTTTTTAACGTTTAATACCGTAAAAATACTAACGCTTCTGCTGCAAACCTTACTCCATCTTAACAACCCCGTTATTTTTATGCAGTCAAGTAATTGTAACTTTGGCAACAATTATGGAAACTGTAATCGTTAATAAAGTAGCTGAAAGCGCCCTTACTTCTATAGACCTTGAAGAGTATTACCCTAAAGGAGAAACCGCGGTATTTGATTTAAAGGATCACCTTTTTATGGGTTTAATTTTGAAAGAGAAAGACTTTAGAGCAGCGCTTCAAAGTATGGATTGGGAACAATACCGTAATAAGAACGTTGCTATTACCTGTTCGGCCGATGCTATTATACCTATGTGGGCTTATATGCTTGCCGCAAGCAATTTGCAACCCGTAGCTAAGGATGTTGTATTTGGAGACGAAAAGCAACTGTTGCAGGCATTGTTGCTTAAAAACCTTTCTCCGATTAAAGGGGAAGATTACCTGGATAAACGTGTGGTGATAAAAGGTTGTGGAGATGTAACTATTCCTGAAGCGGCGTATGTAGAAATTACCAACAAGCTTCGTCCTTTTGTAAAAAGTATAATGTATGGTGAGCCTTGCAGCACTGTCCCTATTTTTAAGCGGAAATAAGAATTATGGATATAGAGCAGCTCCGTGATTACTGCCTTTCGAAACCTGAAGCACAGGAAGGATTTCCGTTTGGTGAAGGAACATTGGTTTTTAAAGTAAAGAATAAAATTTTTTTATTAGTTGGGCTTGAAAAGCAGCCCTTGCAGTTCAATATAAAATGCGATCCGGAAAAAGCTATTGAGCTTAGAGAAGAATATTCCTGCATCCTCCCCGGTTATCACATGAACAAGAAATACTGGAACACCATTATTGTTGACGGAACCTTAAGCTCTCAACAATTAAAAGGTTTTATAGATGATTCTTATGAGTTGGTTATAGGTACGAAATAGCTGATAATGAAATTCTTAGTTTGGCGGCCAAAATGAAGATTAGACTATAACGCCAATTCTGTTTTTAAAACCATTTTCGGCGTTTAAATATAACCAGCATTATTACAGGTATAATCAGCATCAATGCTACCGTTGCATAAAAACCCCACTGTTGATGGGAATAGGGTATAAAATCAAAGTTCATCCCGAAAATACCTCCAATAACAGTAGCAGGTGCCAGTAAGCATGTTACAATTGCCATTACTTTCATCACCTCATTCATTTTTAAATTCACATGACTTATGTACAAATCCTGCAGGCTGGTCATAATATCTCTATAGTTTTCTGCCACATCATTTGCCTGAACAATATGATCGTAAATGTCTTTATAATACTTGGTTACATTATCGTCCAGCAAATCACTTTCACTTCTGAGAAAGCCGTTAACCACTTCTCTAACGGGTGCAACATTTCTTTTTAATACGATCAGTTCTTTTCTAAAGCTGCTGATCTTAGCCAACGATCTTTTATCGCCCGACCTGATGATTTCCTCTTCGAGTGATTCTATCTTTTCTCCCAGCTTTTCCATCACCACGAAATAGTGGTCAACTATCATATCGATTAAGCTATAACACAGGTAATCGGCGCCTCTTAGCCGAAGTTTACTATTGCCTAAACGAAGTCTTTCCCGAAGACTATCAAAGACATCTCTGTGTGCCTCATCCTGAAATGTTAGCAGGAAATTTTTACCAAGCACAATACTTATCTGCTCCTGCTCAACCGAACAATGTTCTTCGTTGAAGTATAACATATTTAGCAGGCAATAAAGTATGCCTTCTATGTCGTCCATTTTTGGGCGTTGACCAATGCTAAGTATGTCTTCAAGAATAAGCGGATGTATACCATAATGAGTACAAACAGTTTCAACCGTATCTTTTTTTATTCCTTCAATATTTATCCAGCTTATTGTATCACTTTTATGATAAGGAAACGTTTCCTCGATAGTCTTTAATTCGCGTGCTTCTATGCTTGTTGCACTATAATTGAAAACCTGCAGCTTTGTTTCTATGGCTTCATCTCTTTTCGGTTGAACCGCCGGATTATACTTAAAAATTTCCTTTGTTCTGCCCGGATGGAAAAGAGGTTTTATAATCTTTTTGAAATATTTGTCGGGTCGCTTCATTTAACTAAGTGATAATAATAAAAGTAAATCAATGAAGCTTAAAATGAAAAACCATTTTTTTATATTTGGCCAAATCGAAACTATATGAACTTAAACGAACCTTTACTGGCAGAGCTAAAACATGAAGCTGCCTCAACACGTAAAATGCTGGAGCGCGTACCTGCAGAGTCTTTTGGCTGGAAGCCTCACGAAAAATCGATGGCCTTAATGCATTTAGCTGGTCACGTTGCAAGAATTACAAATTGGTTGCCCATTATCATTAATGATCCTCAGTTTGATATATCAAAGCGTGATAATAAACCCAAAGTATTTACAGATACTGCCGGTTTGCTTTATGACTTTGAAGATAGTCTTGCAGAAGGAACCGCTGCATTACAATCTGCATCAAACGAAAACTTAATGGAGAAATGGCGCTTACGAAATGGAGAACACATAATTTTTGAAATGCCAAGAGCTGCTGTGGTTAGAAATATGGTTTTAAATCATACTGTACATCATCGCGGGCAACTATCGGTTTACCTGCGATTGCTTAATGTACCCGTACCCGGAATGTATGGACCTTCAGCGGATGAAATGAGCGGGATGAGATGAGGGT
>MWYU01000420.1 GCA_002050375.1 Chitinophagales bacterium 62-2 | reverse complement strand
CCATAATAAAAGTCCCGATCAGCAAAAGTTAAATTCATGGTTTGGTACAACGTATGAATATAATCAGCGCTGTTGTAGCCCATTTTTTTTAAATCAATATTTTCAAGGATATTAAGTGCTTGTAATAGCATGGGGCCTTGTGTCCATTGCTGTAATTTGTACACATCAATACCCTTATAATTTATATGAAGAGGTTCTTCTTCAACAGGTTTCCATTTAGCAAGGTCTTCCATAGTAATGAGGCCGCCCTGTTCTTTACTGCCGCGTACAAATTCTGTGGCAATATCTCCTTTATAAAACCGGTCGTAAGCCGCCATGATAGCCTCTTTTCTGCTTTTCTTTTTCTTTAAGGCATCCTGTTCTGACTGCACCATTTTGGTTAATGTTTGCAGTAGATTTTGCTGTACAAAAATTTCCCCCGGTTCCGGCGCCTCTCTTTTTTCACCTGCATGCGGCAGAAATACTTTGGCAGAATAGGGCCATTCTTTTATGCTGGCTTTTCCTTTCTCAATGCTGTTAGCAGTTTGTGCTTCTATAGGATAACCCGCTGCTAATTGCAAAGCTGGCGCTAACACTTCCTTCAAACTCATGGTTCCATATTTCGCCAGCATATAACATAATCCACCTGGAGTACCGGGTGTAGTAGCGGCCAGCGGTCCAAGCTCAGGAGGGAAATTATATCCCTTGCTTTTAAAAAATTCAACCGTAGCACCGGTGGGCGCCACACCAAGCGCATTGATGGCTATAACTTTCCGCGTTTTTGGATTGTAAATCAAAGCCTGTGTTTCTCCTCCCCAGCTTAGAACATCCCACATAGTGCAACAGGCCGCCAGCATAGCACAAGCCGCATCTACAGCATTACCGCCTTTTTGAAATATCATTGAGCCGGCTGCCGCAGCTAAAGGTTTACCTGTAACCGCCATCCAGTTTTTGCCATGCAGTGGTGGCTTTTGGGTTTGCGTCTGGGCAAAAATTGAAAATGGCATCAATAATAAACAGATAACCTTTTTTACACGTATTGTCATAAGTAAGCATTAAAAAAATTGAAGCAGAAATATGTTAAAGACAAAGAAAGCTATTAAAAGAACAACACACAATTAAGCAATGAAACAATTATTCAATTGGGTTGAATTTTACCCGCAATATTTATTAATTCAAAGAATGAAAGAATTAGTAATGCTTTGCTTCGTTTAAAAATATGGAATCTATTTATTTATAGCAGTCGGATCAAAGATACCCGGTAAGGGTTTTGGTACTGAGGTATTAGAACTAATTTCATCCTGAGAATAAACAAATCTTTCATTGTAACTGTTTTATTATAAATGCATCTTTACCTGCTTTATTTCCAACCAGTGCAAGAGATCCGGCAGTAGTCATCATCTTATCACCCGTATCAATATTGTCTTTTATTAAAACAGGTATACCATGCATAGGTCCCCGTACTTTTCCCGCTTTGCGTTCTGCATCCATTGTTGATGCTATTGCAACGGCATCCGGATTTATTTCAATTACTGAATTTATTTTAGGCCCTGCCTTATCAATATCTTCGATGCGTTTTAAATACCATTGTGTTATTGACTTTGATGTCATATCGCCACTTTGCATTTTTTGTTGCAACTCATCTATGGTCACTTCATTCAGAATGATTGCCAAAATGGAATTTCAAGATGGATTTACGGTGCCCTGGCATGTACACGAGAATGAACAAATAACTGAAGTGATTGAAGGTGTGCTTCGGTTTTGGTTTAATGATGACGAAGAAAACCCTTTGACTTAACTGCAGGTGATGTAATATTACCCGTTACATTGATACTACATACCGTAGCAGTAATCATGACGGCTAACAAAAAAGGCGATTTTGTATGGAAGATTTTCATATTTATACGTTTTTCTGGTTTTGTTGCAGCGGCTTGAATGGTTAGCCTCGGCACTTACTTTATAATATTTTCAAAACGTCATCGTTTTCTCAAGAGATTATTCAAGGGGA
This sequence comes from Chitinophagales bacterium 62-2, assembly GCA_002050375.1. GTDB lineage: Bacteria > Bacteroidota > Bacteroidia > Chitinophagales > Chitinophagaceae > Segetibacter. Next base: position 242 of record MWYU01000420.1, on the reverse strand, counting down.
GTAACAGTAGATCATGCATTAGCCATGCATGATGCCTGTATAAGTTTACTCCATTAATTAAAAAACCTTCGGGAAAAGAAAAAGAAATTAGTGTTTAATAGCTGGAGGAGGTTCTGTCTTATTCCAATATATTTTTAGGTTTTTACTGGCACGACCAGAGGCAACTATATCTGGTTTGCCATCACCGTTTAAATCAAGCACCTGCAGGTCTTCAGTAGCAATGCCATTTTCGTCTATCCAAT
>MWYU01000180.1 GCA_002050375.1 Chitinophagales bacterium 62-2 | reverse complement strand
CGCAATAACAAAGAAGCCACAGTAAACTGGCAATTTACCAATGATAAGGCAAGAGTAAAGCTAAAACGACTTTATCCGACAATTTCAACTTGACTTGACACTAGGTTTAACAGCAAAAGATAAAAGCGGGAAAGTAATTCCGGTAGATGATAGACGTATAGATCCGATATGGGCAAAGTGTGGGGAGTTAGGTATTCCTGTGTTGATTCACGTGGCTGACCCTAAAGCTTTTTTTACTCCATTAGATCGTTTTAATGAACGTTACGACGAGTTAGGCACCCACCCTAACTGGTCTTTTTATGGTAGCCAATTTCCATCAATAGATGAGATCATCGTACAACGAAACAATGTTATTGCCCGCCACCCAAAAACCATTTTCATTGGTGCCCATGTAGGAAACCTGGCTGAAGATTTAGGTAAGGTATCGAAGTGGCTGGACCAATACCCAAACCTTTATGTTGAGATAGCAGCCCGCATAAGTGAACTTGGCCGCCAGCCTTATACAGCACGAAAGTTTTTGATAAAGTACCAGGACCGGGTGCTGTTTGGTAGCGACACGCCGCCAAGCGTAGAAGCGTACCGTGTTTATTATCGTTTTCTTGAAACAGACGACGAATATTTTGATCCGGCTCCCAGCCATCACATGCAGGGACGTTGGATGATCTATGGAGTGTATCTGCCCGACCAGGTGCTTGAAAAGATCTATAACAAAAATGCGCTGAAGATCTTTTCGATGAATAAGCTTAAATTGAAGTAAGAATAAAAAACTTAAAAATAGAAATATGAGTACAAATCGCTTCGACCGTAGAAATTTTTTAAAATTTTCATCTGCGGCAATGGGAGGTGCAGCCTTAGCTGGATTAGCCTTACCGGCCGAAGCCCTGGCAAAACCTGTCAACGATAAACCGATCAGGCTAGGATTTGTGGGCATTGGAGGACGAGGCTCATACCACCTCGATGCTGCACTTGGAATGGAAGGTGTCGAAGTGCCGGCAATTTGTGAAATAAAGCCAGAGCGTTTGCATTCTGCAAAAAGATGGATTGAAGAATCGGGACGGCCAACGCCAAAGTTATACGATCGCGGCCCCACTGATTTTAAACGTTTGTGTGCAGAGGAAAAACTGGATGCTGTTATTTGCGCAACTTCCTGGGAATGGCATACTCCCATCTGTTTGGCGTCTATGAGAAATGGTAAACACGCCGTTTCTGAAGTTCCTATTGTACTCACTTTGGAAGAAGCATGGGAATTGGTAGAAACGTCTGAGAAAACAGGCAAATGGGCTACATTGGCATTAGAGCAGGTGTTGCTTGAATCGGGTGATGGACTTACGGTGTTGAACATGGTGCAAAGCGGTTTATTAGGCGATATTATGCAGGCAGAAGGCGGCTATGTGCATGATCTTCGGCAGGTAAAGTTTGATCCGCAGGGTGAGCCTTGGCGCTTAGCTTATGACGTTACCCATAATGGCAACCTGTATCCTGATCATCCTATGAACAGGATCATGTCTTATCTTGATATTAATCATGGAGACAAGTTGGATCATCTCGTTTCAATGAGCTCTAAGAGTGTCATGATAAACAGATATGCTGCCTTAAATTATGGTGCATCTAATCCTTATGCCACTAAAAAAATGGCCCAAGGGGATTGTAATACCACTTTGATACATACTTCAAATGGAAAATTAATTACCCTTAATTATGACACGAATACCCCTCATCCGAGGGAACTATTCCGGATACAAGGCACAAAGGGAGTATATCTGGCAGGAAGTGCATTAGAAGGTCCGAAAATTTATCTTGAAGGAATGAGCCCTAAAGAACATCAATGGGAGCCTGCAGAAAAGTACCTGGCCGAGTTTAGACATCCTTTGCTTAAAAATTTTAACCCTGCTCCAAGAAGGGCTGCAATCCGTGGTCATGGTGGCAGCGGCACTAAAACTCCTTTAACCTGGCATTTATTAATTAAGGCTTTAAGAGAAAATAAAATGCCTTATTTCGATGTTTATGACTCCGTAACCAGCAGTGTTATTTTCCCTTTGTCAAACAAGTCTGTAGCTGGCAGGAGTAAAACCATTGATGTCCCTGATTTCACTAAGGGAAAATGGAAGAACAGGAGTTCATTGTCTTTTAAAGCATAAAGACGGGTGGGCACTTTCTCAATAATCCTATTTCTATTATTCATACTTCATCAATACATTTAATCATTGTTGAGAAAGTGCCCACCCGTCTTTATGC
>MWYU01000025.1 GCA_002050375.1 Chitinophagales bacterium 62-2 | reverse complement strand
ATATGCAGCAAGTCCGTTATTAGTGGATATCCACATTTTCCCGTTATCGTCTGGTATTACCGAATAAACCGCATTTTTGGCCTTTATTGCGATAAAGACGGATTCTTGTGGGCAAGGTCTGTTAATGGAATTTCGAAGATCAATCCTAAAAATTTTTCAGTTCAAAATTTCGATGATCCTTCATTTAGCGAAATAACCAATATAATAACAAATACCGATGTGGTCGAAATGCAGGGATACATTTGGTTTAGCAGTAAAACTTCCGGGCTATTAAAAATCAGGAAAGACGGTAAAGCAGAGCCGTTTCAGGAGTGGGACAAGAACTTGTATGGATGGCAGGTATTTGGGATATACAAAGACTCCGAAAAAGACCTTTTTGTAGTTTCGGAGAAAGGAGTATTTAAGATATATACAGAAAACAATAAAAGTATAATTGAGCTTATTGTAGCAGACTCAGTAAAGTTTGCCTCTGCCTCAAAAATAATCAGGTTTCAAAATACTCAGCAGTTCTGGATCGGAACAAGCGCTCAGGGTATATTAGTTGTTGATGTTAACCAGAAAAAAATCGTTCGCACTCTCAAATCCGAAACTATCAGTGATAATCTTTTAAGTAACGCAATTCTCTCTTTTTGGGAGGATGACGAAAAAAACCTGTTTGTGGGTACGGGCCGTGGCGTAAATATATATTCTCCATACAGCCGGTTATTTAATAATTATGAGAACGTTTTTAAAAAGATGGCAAATTTCGGACACCCGGTTTATGCTATCTACGAATTAAGCGATGGAAATCTGTTAATTGGAACAAAACATAGGGCAGCGTATTATTTCAATACCACTACTTACGAGGCCAAGCCAATTCCTCTTCCAAACAGTAATTCTGCCGAACCTAAAAATACTATCTATCATTTTACACCTTTTAGGCAAAATAAATTTTTCGTTTGTACAACCCGCGGTTTGTATCTTCTAACCGTAAAAAAAGATAGCTGCGTTATTACTCCCTTTAAATATTTCACCGAACTGAAATTTTCAGACTCTTTGCCTATAACAGATGTTTTTATATACAACGATTCTCTTGCTTATATAGCTTCATCTACCGCAGGTTTGTTTAAATGGAATTATAAAAGTCACACTATCCGCCAATATAAAAAAGATGATTCAGATCCAAACAGGGGTCCTGTAGACGATCAGTTGATGAAAATTGTAGCTACTACTGAGAAAGACCTGATACTTTGCACAAAGTTCGGGTTCAGTATTTTTTATCCTTCAGCAGATAGTTTTCTTAACGTGTTACCCGGCAAAAATTATCCTTACCAACTTCCCGCCCGTAATGTAAAATATGCCTACGACGATGGAAAATACATTTGGGTTACTACTTATGGGGCGGGTGTACAAAAGTTCGATAAAGTAAAACACACCTTTACCGGAATAACTACGAAAGAAGGTTTACCAAACGATGCGGTTTATTCGGTAATACCAGACGATAACGGGAAAATGTGGATATCCACTAATAACGGACTTGCTGCATATAATCTCCAGACTAAAGCTATCCAAACGTTTACCACCCAGGACGGCTTGCCCGAAAATGAATTTAATGGTTACTCGGCTTACCGCAGTAACAGCGGAAAGATTTTTTACTCAACTTTAAACGGAGTTATTAGCATTAACCGCAGAATTGATGTTTCTAATCCGTATTCCCCCAATATAGTAATAACACATTTCCAGGCTAATTACAAAAAAAGAGATTCCATCTTTAATTGTTATCATTTAGCTGCTATTAAGCTTCCGCATGGTTTTAACTCAATAAACATTCGTTTTGCTGCGCTCAGTTTTGCCGCCCCTTCTAAAAATTTGTATAAAATAAAATTAACGGGCTACGATAACGACTGGATAAACTTAAAGAATAATAACGAAGTTCGTTATACGCAGTTACCGCCAGGTGGATATGTTTTTAATGTAATGGCAACCAATAATTCTGGTAAATGGAGCAGCAAGGTTCTGTCATTTAAAATAACTGTGCTTCCTTTTTGGTATCAAACGGTTTTGTTTAGGTTATTACTGATACTAATCGGTTGTGCCGTTGTTTATGCTTCATATCGTTACCGGGTAAGCCAGCTATTGAAAGTTGAAAAAATGAGGCGCCGCATTTCCAGCGATCTTCACGACGATATTGGCTCAACCTTAAGCAGTATTAATATCTACTCTAATCTTGCTAAAGAAGAAAAGGATAATACCTTTTATATAGACACTATACAAC
>MWYU01000313.1 GCA_002050375.1 Chitinophagales bacterium 62-2 | reverse complement strand
TGCTTACCATGAGCGATAATACTGCAAGCCTTTGGCTGCAAAGCCTTGCCGGAGGCGGAGCAAGGATTAATGAGATTTTAGATAGCCTGGGATTTAAAAGTACACGGGTAAACAGCCGCACCCCCGGAAGAGAAGTTCAACGTAACCAATATGGCTGGGGACAAACAACACCCAAAGAAATGGCGACACTTATGGAAAAGATTGCTAATGGTGAAGTAATCAGTTCAGCAACAAGCGAAAAAATGCTTCGTTTGTTAGGCAGAAACTGGTGGGATGAAAACGCAATATCTTCGGTTCCGCCGGATGTTTTTGTTGCCAGCAAACATGGCTCCCTAAATCAAAACCGTAACGAGGTTTTGTATGTAAAAGGCAAAGGTTGCAGGTATGTATTCTGTATCTGTACACAGAACAATAAAGACCAGAGATGGACACCCGATAATGAAGCATGGGTTTTAGCAAAAGGCTTATCTTCTCTTCTATGGAAACATTTCAGTAGCACATCTAAATATACTCCAACAGGTAGTTGGTAAACTTGAGGAAAAAGGAAAGCTAAACGGACCTTTTACAGCTTTCGAAGAAAATTGATAATGAGCGAAAATAAAAGGCTAAGAATTATCATCGTTACTATTGGAAAATAAAATTTAAAATTCCCTCTTTCGATTTTAATGTCGCCGGGCAATCTTCCAAACCAGTGAAGTTTATTATGGAAAAAGTACACCACCATTCCAAGTATTATTACTACCACACCAAATATTATAATGTATTTTCCTGACTGCTGGTTCATATTACGAAGTTATAAATAATACCTTTTATAGTGTGGACGATCCATTTAATTAGTCGGCTTAACGTAAAATTTTACAAGCCTCCTTTTTGTTAACGTTAGTTATATAAACACAAGTTGCCGGAAATAAATTGTTTAATTTGTATTTGCATCTTTGCCTGCCTTTCGTTCGTATAGCAAGAGGTAACAGTAAAGTATTTGTAGTATTTATATCATTAGCAACAATTATTAAAAGATATGCTTAGAAATTTTGTCGTTTGTATTTGTGCAATTGCACTATCTGCTGCTAAAGCCGAAGCAACCGAAAGCTGGCAAATATTATTTAATAACAAAGTCATTTTTAAAGGAAACAGCGATCAGACCGATCCATCTGCATCTCTTAAAGTTTCAGCTTTTAAGGCAACTGATAAGATAACCATCACATATTCCATGAGTAATGCCGATAACACGTGGAAACGAACTTTTTTCGTAAACGATGAAAGCGAAAAGAATTTTGTAACGCTCGAATTAAACAAACAGAGCGGCTCAGTTTCTTTTAATGCAGCTAAGCTTAAAGACTTATTGGAAAAAAAGAAACCATTTTACATTTATACTGTTTCCGTTCCTAAAAATCCAACCCTGGCAGCTACAGTAAGGGTAAGAAGAGTTTTATTGTGTAAGGTGGAATGGAACAAATTATAGCATGACGAGAAAATTCATTTTTCTTATTAACCCCGTTGCAGGAACAGGTAAAAAAGAAACTATAGAACAATTGATCAGGCAAAGAATGAAGCAACACAGTATTGAATTTGAAATACTGCAATCAAATACTTCCGGCAACTACGACTTTTTAAAAGATAAAATTGATGCCGGGCAAATAACAGATGTTGTTATTGCCGGCGGCGATGGAACAGTCAACCAGGTGGTATCGTCGGTAAAAGAAAAGAATATTTGTTTTGGTATTATACCTGCCGGAAGCGGTAATGGCCTGGCTTATACTGCAGGAATACCGAAGAACCCGGAGAAAGCTCTTGACATTATTTTGAAAACAGATTTTGGATATGTTGATGCTTTTACAATAAACGGTAAGTTTAGTTGCATGTTAAGCGGGCTTGGTTTTGATGCCCAGGTTGCTCACGACTTTGCCAATAAAGCTTCGCGAGGGCTGCTTACTTATACTCAGCAAAGCCTGTTTCAATATTTTAAAGCCTATCCCTACCAGTTTGAGGTATTGCTGGATGGTTTTTCTTTTTATACCGACGCATATTTTATAAGCATAGCCAACAGCAACCAGTTCGGAAACAATTTTACAATTGCACCCAATGCAAGCTTAGACGACGGACTACTCGATATTGTAATTGTTCAAAAAATGAACAAAGCTAAATTGCCCTTTGCTATTCTGCGCCAGATAAGAGGAAACAACAAATTGCAGGAGCTGGTTGAAGATATGTCGCGAAAGAATATTCTTTACTTTCAAACCCCATCACTTACCA